>PWNZ01000219.1 GCA_003564135.1 Candidatus Cloacimonadota bacterium | reverse complement strand
TCAGCTGTGAAGGCCATTATTCGGTGCTTTTTTCGGTGTTCTCGGTGGCTGAAAATCAATTTTAAACATAGTAAACGTCCATGACTTCGTCAATGAAGAATGAAGAATGAAGAGCCAAGAGCCAAGAACAAAGAACAATGAAGAATGAAGAATGAACAAAGAACCAATGAACAATGCCGCTGTGTAGGCGCTGTAGCTGCATTATCCGGCTTTATCTGCAAGGTGAACAGGATCCCATCGACTCGGTTTATCAACTTTTAAGGAGTTAACTGTGGAAATCAAATGCGACCGTTTGAGAATTAATTATGGTGACACTGTAGTTATTGATGACTTTAATACCGGTTTTCCTTCGCGGGAGATCAATGTAATTATCGGTAATTCCGGCAGTGGCAAGTCAACATTATTAAGAACTGTAGCGGCATTGAATGATCCTACTTCCGGGACTATCTACTACGACAATCAGCCGCATCATAAGCTATCAACCCGGGTTATCAGGTCGAAGATCGGAATGATCTTTCAGAAGCCGACACTTTTCGAAGGGACGGTATATGAGAATCTCCGGTTCGGTTTAGAGCAGCAGAATAGACGGGTTGATGATCAGGAAATCGAGTCTATTCTAAGGCAGGTGGGGATTCCTACAAGCTATCTGAGCAAAAAAGGTAATGAGCTATCGGTCGGTGAGCAGCAGCGTATATGTATAGTCAGGTCCTTGCTTCCTTCGCCCGATTTATTTCTCCTTGACGAACCGACCTCAGCCTTAGACCCGCACAATTCAAATAAGGTGCTGCGACTGATCAAGAGCGTGAAAACCGATTTTGACAAGACGATTATTATGGTCAGTCATGACACCCGAGAGTCACTTTCTATAGCCGATAATGTTTTTTTATTATCGCAAGGTAAGATAATCTTTTCAGGTGATAAGGAAGAGCTTGAGAGGGCGCAGCAGGTAAGAGGCAGTCATTTAAGCAAGTTTATGCGAGGCGATTATGAATGATCAGTATATAATGATATCCAACACTTCTTTGGCGGTATCTGTAGCGTTAATGGCCGTAGTAGCGCTCATATCGCTACTGAACAGGCTAAATATAACGCGCAGTATTATTCTGGGAACTGTCCGTTCTTTTGCTCAATTAACTATCATGGGTTATGTTTTGGGTTGGATATTTGGTGTTCAGCGATGGTATTTAACGATAGTCATGTTGGCAGTAATGCTGGTTTTTGCGACTATAGACAGCTATAAGCGGATAGATTTCCGGTTTGAGCCGAAGTGCCAGCTGCGAGGTATGTCCCGGCTAATTAAACTTAGCAGTCAAAAAACCTTTTGGTACTGTCTTTCCTCTATGGTGATGGGATGTATAGCGCCGTTATCTTTTATGTTTTACATAATACTGAGGGTTTCACCCTGGTATAATCCTCAGTATATCATCCCGATAAGCGCCATGGTGATTTCCAATACGATGACGGCTATTTCGATTTGTTTGAATAGCTATGGTAGTGAGTTGAGGTTACGTCTGTTAGAAGTAGAAGCAAAGTTATCGTTAGGCGCCAAGCCCTCAATAGCAAGTGAACTGATCAGAAAGAATGCCATAAAGGCCGGACTAATACCGACCATAAACGCTCTAATGGTGTTAGGTATAGTAAAGCTTCCGGGTATGATGACCGGTCAGATATTAGGTGGTGTTTCGCCTGTAGAATCGGTTAAATATCAGTTATTAATCATGTATATGATTTCATCATCAACGGCAATATCTCTTTTCATGCTCGCTTTTTTGACGGAAAAAGCAATTTTCAATGAAAGAGAACAGATAAGATATAGATTGTTAAGTTAGCATGATTACTATTCATCTACTAATCGATCCGTCGTCTGGAAGCTATTACCCGGTAAAACATTATTTGAGGCGCTAACCTTTCGTCCAGAAACGAGCTTTCTTCAACTGTTGCGACGTGAGTCCAGTCTTCAAAGTCTGTATCAATTGACAGCGAAGAAAAAATCTGGTAGGAATTGGCGGTAGGGACGTCCGTCCAGGAAATTAGTCGGTTCTCATCTGCAACGATAGTTATTTGTGGTTCAGGACTGTTAATCACGGGGTCTTTGTAGGAGGCGACAACATGTTTAGTTTCTCTGACGGTTCGGCTGTTATCTTCGAGTTGAGCGTCACCGATTTGAACGCCTTGATGGTTAATCAGAGGTGTAGAGAAATATGGTATTCTGCTATGATTTTGACCGTCGTCATAAAATCTACCCTGCATATAGGTCATCACGGTACATAAGCGGTTATCGTGTTGGTCAATCCCTCGCCATCCCGACGAATAATTGAATAGTCCGGGGCCGGGCGAAGTATTTTGCTGATGGCTGTGATGGCAGCCCATGTTATGGCCTAATTCGTGGACGAATGTATAGCTTGTTGCAGCTTGCTGCACTCTGGTAAGAGAAAAACCGAGCCGAGGACGTCCATTAGTAGTGTTAAGCTGCCAGGCAATACCGCCGACATCGTTAACATGAGCTAATAAGGCGACTAAATCGGCTCCATAGTTGTCTCGCCAATCATGAATTTCTTCCATATACCAGGGCGGCCCATCTTCATAATTCCAAGGATCATAGTCTTCGCTGAATGTTAGACGGAATAAGTCGGTTCGGCCATTGCCCGCTTCCTGATATTGTATCGTTTTAGATCTGACCAACAGCAGTTCTACAAGGGTTGCGCTGTTGTCATGTGTGAGTTGTGACAGCTCAACGGTCTGAGCTACAACATTTTCTATCCCACCGCCGTTATCGTTCGCCCAGTTTTCTGCATTAGGGGTATAGACGACCATGATATCGATAGTTGCGGGATCGTCAGGTCCGGGTCGAGTTAGCTTGTTTTCGCTGCGTTCTTCTTCTCTTCTTTGTTGGTGGACGGGCATGGTTAAAGGTGGAGCACTTTCCAGATAGTGGTTGTTTTCATCTCCGATGTCCAGCAGATAGTGGTCAAAAGTTTCCGGATTGCTTTTAACTAGATAGAGCAGTCCTGTTTCCGGTATGCGAATTTTTGCTAAGGATCTCCGGCCGGTAGTAGAAATTATCATATATCCCATATCATAATCCGAAAAACGCGCCCTGATTGATAATGTGCCGTTAACGTTCGGAGAGATGCGGTCGATAACTACCTTGTGCTGTTCGCCATCAAGTAGCTGAATCTTAAGAGTGTCCCGGGTATTGAGTGACTGATAGTCACTGACGATAGAATTGAGTTCAACAAGTGCTGCCCGCTGTACCTGATAATCAGTAAGCCGGCCGGACGTAGAGATTTGTTCTTTTATAAATGCAGGGTAATCTTGTGTATCGTCAATAATGACAGGTCTGTCTGTAAACAGGCTGTAGGTGGCAGCATAAAGGGATGAACTTGAGATGAGGATGATCAATATTAATGATTTTAATAGAAAGTTAATAAGCTTGTCAGCCATTGTACCTCCATGGATTGTTAAGTTATGGGCAGCTAATTATCGAGGGTGACAATAAATCGGGGGCTCAATCGCTGTAAAGATATTTTTATCATTTAGCGATCTAAGCCCCTCAAGCTCTGTTAGTTTTCAGGAGTCAGCAGTTTTATCATTCTAATCTAATAACAGACGGCCAATTTCCTGTCCGAATTCTATACATTCTTGAATAGCGGTATCGTTAGGGTTCCATTCAGCTTTAATGCCTTCGCTCATTATCTCGAATTTAGCTTCTTTCAAAAGAGCGGTTATCATAGGTACGGATTCACCACTCCATCCATAAGTTCCGAACGCAGCAGCTTTTTTCTTTTTGAGGTTTAATCCGCGTATCTCTTCCATCAGACCGGCAATGGATGACAGGAATCCTTTATTTATGGTAGGTGATCCGACTAATATTGCTTTAGATTTAAATATTTCGGTAACGATATCATTCTTATCGGTTGTAGCGGCCGGGAACAGTTTTATTCTGATTTCGGGATTGCTGAGCTTAATACCGGCAGCAATACTTTCGGCCATTCTTTTGGTTCCTTTCCACATGGTATCGTATATCAGGCTGATCTGGTTCTCCAGATAGTTATCGGCCCACTTAAGGTATTGTTCTACAATTTGCATAGGATTATCACGCCAAATGACACCGTGACTGGTACAGATTATATCGAGTGGCAAGTTAAGAGAGGCAAACTCTTCTATCTTTTTTTTAACCAGCATGCTGAAAGGGGTAAGGATATTGGCGTAATATTTTGTAGCTTCGATAAATAGTTCTTCACGATCGACTAAATCATTGAAGAGGTCTTCGGTGGCATAATGCTGACCAAAGGCATCATTGCTAAACAAGATATTGTCTTTAGTCATATAGCAGAACATACTATCCGGCCAGTGCAGCATTGGTGCTTCGATAAAGATCAGCTCTTTACCGTTACCTATATCTAAAGTTTGTCCGGTCTTGACAGGTATAAAGTTCCAGTCCTCATGATAGTGTCCTTTCAGAGACTTAATTCCTCTTTCGGTACAGTATATCGGGGTATCGGGTATCAGTCTCATTAATTCCGGCAGCGCACCGCTGTGATCTATCTCAGCATGGTTAGCTATGATATAATCAATTTTTTTTAAGTCTATTTCCTTACTGAGGTTTTTCACAAATTCCTTGGCAAAAGGTTGCCATACGGTATCAATAAGAACAGTTTTTTCTTCCTGTATCAGGTATGAGTTGTAGGTTGATCCTTTATGTGTCGAGTATTCATAACCGTGAAAGGTTCTCAGTTCCCAATCAACTTTTCCAACCCAATAAACGTTGTTTTTGACCTGTTTTTTCATTTAAATCCTCCAAGTTTATATCTATATTTCCAACTGTTGCGACTAAGGGTTGAGATCATTACCGCAAGCGAAACTGTTGTTAACTTTATTAAATGGGGTACCGTTTACCGATACCCCAGCTATACATGCTCATTCTTAATTCCGCCTAATCCGATATGCGGATAAGATACTATTATTTTGAACCATGTCAAGGCATAGTTTTTTAAGTTGCGTTCATCATTGACCTGACATCTTCTTCCGCTGTGCCGGTGGGCATAATGTTAAAGTTTTCGACCAACACTTTAGCGACTTCCGGAGATAGGAAAGCCGGTAGGGTTGGCCCTAAGCGTATGTTCTTAAATCCTAAATGTAATAGAGCTAACAGGACTAAGACCGCCTTTTGCTCATACCATGCTACATCAAACGATATTGGCAGTTTATTGATGTCGTCTAAATCCAAGACCTCTTTCAGTTTCAAGGCCAATGCCGCTAATGAGTATGAGTCATTGCATTGCCCCGCATCAATAACTCGTGGGAAAGGACCGATACTTCCCAAATCGAGTTTATTATACCTGAATTTAGCACAACCGGCAGTTAAGATTATCGTGTCTTTGGGAAGTTTTTCCGCAACATCGGTGAAGTAGTGACGATCTTTTTGCCTTCCATCACATCCGGCCATAACGACGAATCGCTTAACTAATCCATCACTGACGGCAGCAATTATATTTTCCAGATTGGAAATAAGAGCATTAGCACCGAACCCGCAAGTAACTTTTCCCGACTCAATATTTTTTGGTGGTGATGACTTTTTGGCGATTTCAATTAGTGGAGAGAAGTCTTTAGTCGAACCGTTTTTTCTGTCAGCGATATGTTTAACGCCCGGGTATCCGGCTAATCCGGTAGTGAACAGTTTGTCTTTATACTCCTGTGCAGGAGGAACGAGGCAGTTTGTTGTCATCAGTATTGGTCCGTTGAAATCGGTGAATTCCTGTTTTTGCTTCCACCAGGAGCCTCCATAATTTCCTACCAAGTGTTTCTGTTTTTTAAAATATGGATATGCATTGGCAGGAAGCATCTCTCCGTGCGTATACACGTCAATACCGGCGTCTTTAGTCTGTTCGAGCAGTTCTTGTAAATCTTTGAGGTCATGACCGCTGATTAGTATCCCGGGATTATTGCCGGCTTCTATGCTTACTTCAGTTGGCTCCGGGTTACCGTATTTTGATGTATTGGCATTATTGAGCAAGGCCATTGCTTCGACGCCTTTCCCGCCACACTCCAATACCAATTGCACTAACTGCTCAGCACCCAGTTCATCATCTACTGTGGCAGCCAAAGCCTTAAACATGAACTGATCTAAGCTATCGCTGTGTGAGTCGAGAACTACTGCATGATGATAATAAGCTGCTAAGCCTTTAAGCCCGTATATCAACAGTTCCCTTAACGACCTAATATCCTCATTGTTAGTATTCATAACACCTATCTGTTCGCTTTTTTTGCGGATATCGGTGTCACTGTTCGCCTCCCATGTTGCACATTCAGGAAGGCTGCTTTCGTCTTGTGGTTGCAGTTTTCGCTTTAGTTCCAGCCCATCTTTAGCCAAGGTGATAAGCTGCTGATCATTGAAGTTGACGTTGGTAACCGTCGTGAACAGGGCTTCCATGACAAAATCAGCAGCCATTTTCTGCAGTTTTCGGTCATTATTTTTTAGCGCTAAAACGCTAATTCCTTTAGATAAATAAACTAATGTATCTTGCAGGTCGGATGAAGAACCATCCTTGCCGCAAACACCTTTAATAGTACAGCCTTGATTTTTGGCTGTCTCTTGACATTGATAACAGAACATAATATTACCTCCTTATGTTGTTAATGTTATATAGTAACTTTAGTGCTTTATGAATCATATTGACTGCGTCGAGCTCGTTTAAAAAGATTAGTTGCCGTACTTCGTCCGGCGAGCTCGTAAACTCGGTACGTGCTTTTTTTGGCAGAAAATTGTCGACTAAAGTCAGCGTTCCGGTTCACTTTACACAATTCTAAACCACGATATGTACGGACAGGACACCCTGATGGAATAAAAAAAGAAGATTCCACCCTGATGGAATAAAAAAAAGATTCCACAGGGCAGGCAGGGCAGGCAGGGCAGGCCGTGCCTGTCCCTAATCTAAACAGCGTAGCGCTAAACCTTCTAAACTTCTTCATTGTTTTTTCATTCGTGTTCATTTGTGTGCCTTATGTGGATAAAATTTGGTTCCGGTTTGTCCGGGTTAGGGTTAAGCATTATTTCGTGCTTATTACCTGCTCTTATCGATAGTTAATATTTTTAGGAATGTTGCTATAACTTTATCGCCGGCCGGTGCCAGTGAGAAAGAGTGGTTTGCTTTAACCCAATTCAGTACGGCTGCTCTGATAGCGCCCAATATAATTACTACCATAATTTGCGGATCGTATTTGACAAAGTCTCCATTATTCATTCCGTCTGACAATAGTTGCAACAAATATTCAAACCTTTTCATTTGCACTTTTTCGAGATGTACTGCAACTACCTTGTTTCTTCTTATGTACTCATCAGCGAAGAGGATGGCAACGATATCGGGATTATTTTCGATATAGCTGAAGTGGATTTTCATAAAGACCTGCAGTTTTTCTGTCGGCTCATCTACCAAACTAACCTGTTTTTGCACTTCCTGCCATAAACTGTCCATTTTGCTGATGATGCCCACGATGATATCGTCCTTGTTCTTAAAGTGACGATAAAGAGCAGGTTCACTGACACCGATTTTCTTTGCCAGTCTTCGGGTAGTAAAAGCCAAGAACCCTTGTTCATTAATTATAGTCATAGCTGTGTTAATTATCTCTTCTTTACGTATGTGCGTCGGTTTTCTACCCATTATTTTATTCCTTTTTCTTGTTAATTTCAGATACTGGGAGTTTTAACATTCAATACGACAAATGGCTGATCCTGGTCGGCAGCCAAAGACATGGATGTCTGCGGAGGGCAGATAACTATGTCAGTCGTTTCGACAACTTTGCTTTTGTCGCCTATGGTTATTGTACCTGTTCCGGAAACGATATAAAAAAACACATCTACAGGAACCGAATGAGGGGGTATCTTGTCTCCCGATTGTAAATTAATATTCATTACCTGCACATGCTTATGATTAAGCAACTCTTTAGCTAATACTCCGGATGGAGTGCGAAAGCCTTCTATTTCCTGCATCCTTATAATTTTCATTAGATCTCCTTATTGCTTGATTTCTTTTGAATTCGCAGTTGACGCCTATCTACTAAAGAATATCGCCTTCAATGCCAATAGTGTATTCTTTCATCAGGATTTGCTTGCCGGAAGCCCGGATAGCTTCTTCGGCTATCTTGACAATCCCGCCGCAACAGGGGACTTCCATACGGACAACAGTTACTGATTTGATGTCGTGGCGCTCAAAAACAGAACTAAGCTTATCGATATAATCTTGCGAGGAATTATCCAACTTGGGGCATAGTGTTATAGCTATCTTATCTTTGATAAAACGCTGATGGAAGTTTGCATAGGCAAAAGGAGTACAGTCAGCAGCGAGTAAAATATCAGCTTTATCAAAGTATTGTGCATTGGGGTTGATAAGATGCAGCTGCACCGGCCACTGCCTGAGCTCAGATCTGCTATTAACCGGTGTCTGGGAACTTTCCTCTCGCTCAACAGACCGAATGTTTGATCCCGGACAACCACAAGCCATTTTTTCTCCCTGATTATCCGCTGATTCTTGTTCCTTAAGCCGAGGAACTTTTATCCCATTTTTCACCAGATACTCAACAGCTTGCTCAAATAAATTCATCTCACCATGTTCTTTAAGGTGTTTTAGGTGGGCTTTAATAGTGTTTGGGCCTGCTTTAACAATGTTTTGCATCACTATTTCTTCATCATAGGGTTGGGCCTCTCTTTCAACTACCTTCATTGCTCCCTCGGGACAAGCTCCAACACAAGCTCCCAGGCCATCGCAAAATAGATCACTGATCAACCTTGCTTTGCCATCGATTATCTGTAGTGCACCTTCCGGACAGTCGGGGATACACATTCCGCAACCGGTGCATTTCTGTTCGTCAATTTCAATTATCTTTCTTTTCATTGCTCGGCTCCTTATTATGTTAACTCTTACTAACATAAGGTAATATGATTTATCCGGCAGGCAAATTTTTCTGGGCTTTTTTTCTAGAGACTATTTCTTGTTGATAGAAAATGAAAGGAGGTGATAAAGAATGCCAGTTCATGATTTGAGTACCTATACTTATAATCCGGCTATGGGATTGATCACTATCGAAGCAAATCACGAAATGCTTTTTAGGCTGACATTTAATCCGGTTGCTTGCTGCGAAGAAAAAAGCAATCAAATAATTCGGGACACGGTTAGTCAGCTTGATGAATATTTTTCAGGGAAAAGGGAATTGTTCGATCTTCCTATGTGCTTAGCATGGGGAACCGTTTTTCAGCGGCAGGTTTGGGAGGCGATATCATCAATACCTTACGGTGAGACAAGGACATATAAGCAGCTAGCCGAAATGATCGGCAGCAGAAATGCATTTCGAGCAGTGGGGAATGCCTGTGGACAAAACCGCTATCCGCTATTAATCCCCTGCCATCGCGTCGTCGGGAGCAGTTCTATTGGCGGTTTTTCAGCAGACTTATGTATCAAGGAAAAGCTGCTGGAATTTGAGGCCAAAACTCTGGCGGGCGTCCTTTAGTTTCTTGGGTCATCAGCGATCAGTAGCGATGTTTTTCTTTTCGTTCTTGTTCTCGTGCTAGATCTTTTTTCTGTATAGTTTCTCGTTTATCGAATAATTTCTTACCTTTTGCAACGGCTATGACGACCTTACAAAGGCCTTTATCATTGATGTATATCTCTTTGGGAACAATAGTAACTCCTTGGCCTTCGACCTTTTTAGTCAGTTTTTTGATTTCTCTTTTATTAAGCAGGAGTTTTCTTTTTCTTTCGGGGTCATGGTTATATATGTTCCCTTTTTCATAGTGGCTGATGTGGAGTTTATAAAGCCACACCTCTCCCGATTCTATTCGCGCATAAGAGTCCTTGAAATTGATTCTGCCAGCTCTGATGGACTTAATTTCGGTTCCCTGCAGTATAATACCGGCTTCTAATTCCTCGAGGAAGAAATAGTGGTAAGCAGCTACTCTGTTTCTAAAAGTTTTCATATCTTGATAATATCCCTGAAGATTAGTTTCAAGCAGCTAAGTATTGAGTGGGTACGATGTCAATGAAAAGTTCTGCTACTCGCCGACATAAGTGAGTAATCCCGGTTGCTAGTTACTCATAATTTATGATGGCTGAAAAAAAAGCTTTACAGGATCTTAAGCTTCATTTTAGAGTGACTTAATCCATAACCAAATGGGAGGAGACTGATATGCATAGGTTATTTAGACTTGTTTTTTTCGTTGCCTTGATTTTTCTAACAGGCAATATGCTGTCTCTTAGTGCAACTGTAATAGAAGATTTTGATTCGGGAGACATAAAACTGATATCTTATGAGGATAGGGATAACGATCCCGATAGCTGGATTGCTGACTCTACCAATACCTACGGCAACTCTTCGCATTCGCTTAAGCTGTATGGCGATACTTGGAAGCTGCTGGAGATTGATCCTTATCAAATCACTGAAAAAACAGTGTGGCGGGTTGCTTCTTACGTGGAAAGGTTAGGCGGGATTCATGCTTTTGGTGTAACCGACGGTACTAATGTCCTGATGTATTCTTTTGCCGGCAGGGAGATGCTGGATATTGAAGAATGGATAACAACTTATCAAGGTTTTCGTCCCAATGATCAATGGAATTTGTATAAGCTTCCTTTGGGTGATGATTGGCAGGCATGGCACAGGTATTTACCGGAGATCAACGGTCTGATTTTCATTAATGATAATGAGCAGTACGATCCGGCCGGAATAGTGTATTTTGATCAGATAATCGACATTACTGACCAGATACCTGTCAGTCCGCGAGTACATATAGCGTATGAGGCCGGAATTCCTTTTGTCAATGAAGACGGAGATAGCTCTCTGGCAGTTAGCTTTAGAAGCTCGGTTAGTGATCCCAATTATAACCGGCACAGCTATTATTGGGATTTTGGAGACGGAAATATTAGCAGAGAAAAAGAGCCTTCTCATAATTATATAATTGCTGCTGATTATGACTACACTGCTTTTCTTGCTGTAGAGAATTCCGCAGGAAAATGGGGGTATGGTTCTGTTCAGGTGAAAGTGCCTGATAGTAAAGAAAATGATTTGCCCCTAACCATGAATTTTGTGGGCGATGTTATTTTAGCCCGCCGTTATGAGCAGCCGGGTGGTATTATCCCGATGTTAGGCGTAGAAGCAATATTTAAGCCGACATTGGATGTCTTAGGTAATGCTGCTGATTTGACGATTATAAATTTAGAAGCTCCTTTAACTACTTCTAACGATCGACATCCGACCAAAGGCATCTGTTTTGCCGGCAAGCCGGAAAACGTTAAGGGACTGGAATATGGCGGAGTGGATGTAGCTTCCTTAGCCAATAACCATATACTGGACTATATGCTTCCCGGATTGCGAGAGACGCAGCAAGTTCTTGAGGATGCCGGTGTATTACATTTAGGAGCCGGTGCTAACTCTTATGAGGCCTATTTACCAGCATTTGTGAACAAGAAAGGAATAAACGTTGCCTTTGTGGCCTCTTCTGACCGGACTGGCCAGTATAACAATTATCAGCCTTATCTGGATGCAGGGTATGACAGGCCCGGTTTTGCCATGATGACTCCCTACTATGTACGTAAACAAATTAGGTCAGTACGGGATTATTCTGATTTGGTAGTGGCTTTACTTCATTCCGGCAGTGAATATTCGAGAGAGCCTATCAGTCATTACGATGTAGATTTTTGGGCTTATCATTCGGAGCGGGAGCCTTATTACCCGGAAATAGGTCTATCGGTAGCTCCGTTAGATTCACCAAAAATGTGGGATAGAGATATCCGGCAATTTATGGTCAGATCGGGTGCAGACTTGATTATCAATCACCACCCACATATAATACAAGGCCTCGAATTATACCAAGGTAAACTGATAGCCCACTCTTTAGGGAACTTCATCTTTGACTCGTACTTTCCGGAAACTATGCCTTCGATGATATTGAATGCCGAGGCAGATAAAGAGGGGTTTCATTCTTTCTCGGTCACACCGATATTTATTGATGATTTCATCCCACAAGTAGCTACAGGCGAGCTGGCGTTATATCTGTTGGATTATCTTGCTGCCAGATCAAAAGAGTTGGGTACATATCTGCATGTTGATAGAGAGAAGGAGCGTGCGTATGTTATCATGGACACGCTGCACATAGATTATTACGATATCGAGGAAGAGGGGGTGCTGCTGTTCGAGAAAGACATGGAAGAAGAGATGTATTATTCTGATCCGATGAGATTTTCCCGATTGTCTCACCCGACAGTTTTTCACCATATCAAGCCCTATTCCGACTATAAATACCGCTTAGGCAGGGAACTGCTGTGGTATGGGAATTTTGAAAATGAAGGCTCTACTTTATGGAACACGGATATTCCGGGCGTTAAGTTCGATAAGGAAACCGTCTATCAAGGCGAAAGATCGCTGAGGCTTACCAGCGAGCCGGGCAGCGGAAGTTTTTACGCCAATAAACAGGAAAGAGTGAGGATCTTCAAGCCGCAGCGCGATTTTACGTTGCAGGGATTTATTAAGACCGAAAATGCTCAGGATGTAAATATCGAAATTCGCTTCTACAGAACACGCTGGGCTACGCCTTTTCTGGGAAGCGACACGATAACAGTTCCTATCTCAGGAGATATGGATTGGACATATTTCTACAAGCATCTTGAAGTTCCGGAAAATACAAGAACTGCCGATATATTCTTCAGAGTCAGTCAACCCGATTCAGGTACCGGTTATGCTTGGTTTGATAACGTAAGCATGGTAGAATGGCAAGAATGGGATGAATACTATAACAATATGGAGATTATCAGCCCTAATGAGTTCTACTACTTGCAGATGAAAACGGAAAGCCCGAACGAGGTAGCCTTTGTTAACTATTCTGAAAGAGTCTATGAACAAGGATTCCCGCCTACCTCTGTCGCTGATGAACAGATGTTGACATCATTTCCCGCACAACTGCAGTCAAACTTTCCTAATCCGTTCAACAACGAGACTACGATCTCTTTTCATGCTAAACAAGCCGGAAAAGCGGAAATAAATATCTTTAATATCAAGGGCCAAAGGGTAACAACTCTGTTCAGTGAATATGTTGAATCACAACAGCAAATCACAACAGTCTGGAACGGAACTGATAATCGTGAAAGAGAGCTAGCAACCGGTGTTTACTTTTATCAATTAAAGCTCGACGACAAAGTCATTGATACCAAAAAGTGCCTGCTGCTGAAATAGAGTTGTGCCGGATAGAAAAATGAAGGACGGAACAAGACAGATAATTCATGTAGATATGGATGCATTCTTTGCAGCGGTCGAGCAGCGTGATTTCCCGCAATATAGAGGCAAGCCGCTTATTGTCGGAGGCTCGCCTGAAAGCCGAGGGGTGGTCTCAACATGTTCCTACGAAGCCAGGAAATTCGGTGTTCATTCGGCTATGCCCAGTTATATGGCACACAAACTCTGCCCCCATGGTATATTTGTTTCGGGTAGGTATGAAGTTTACAGCGCGGTTAGTAAGCAACTGATGCAGATTTTAGCGGCATATTCAGAGCTGGTAGAGGCGTTATCCTTAGATGAAGCATTTATCGATGTTACAGCTTCATCCGAGAATCTCAAGGAAGCATTCTTTATCGCCCGTAAGATAATAAAAAGAATCAATAACGAACTCAAATTAACCGCCTCGGCAGGGATCTCCTATAATAAATTTTTAGCAAAACTCGCTTCGGATATGCAAAAACCTGACGGACTTACCCTGATTACCAAAGAAAAAGCAGCAAGGATACTCGATCAACTACCTATCAGAAAAGTTTACGGTATCGGTAAAGT
>PWNZ01000056.1 GCA_003564135.1 Candidatus Cloacimonadota bacterium | reverse complement strand
CGTACACGTTGTTCAAATCGTCAATAAGCAGGGCTTCGTCTAAAGATATATTTCTTGTCGTACCGTCTGCATAAGAAAGTAGCAGTACCAGCGGATTGATATTGATCAGATGCTCCGGCTTGGTTTCGATCTCAGCTTCTACCAGTTCCGGGATGCCCAATTCTTTCAGATGCTCAGCCACTTGGCGATTAACCCGCACCGATTTTAATTCAGCTCTTTCACCTGCCAACAGATATTCGTCATTAATCTCTTCAATACCGCAACAATAAGAATAGCCATTTTCGATCAGGCTCTGCTTAGTGCCGATACTCATTGCAGCGTAGTCTTGACTGCCGAGTATGTTCAGTTCCAGCGGTAAATATGGGATTTTGTGCATCTCCTCTGGAGTGACATACTCATAATAGGATAACAGCAGGTTATGATTGATATAGGTAGCTAATTTAGGCGGATTCTGTAAGTCTTGAAAATACTCTTTGAGCATACTCATAAATATGTTACAGATATAAACCTTCAACTCTTCATAAAACTCATCATTGACCAAGCTATTCCTGTCAGGATATCTCGGAGTGACAGGTGTTCCTTGACGCACCTCATAATAGAAACTGAGATGTCGGCTTTTGGCGATACAGTTAGTAAAGTAAACAGGGATAAACTGGCCATACCAATTGATCAGAGTATTACCCACGCTACCGACACTGCTTTTATCTCCTATTTCGACAAAAAGCCTGTTGCCCTTGAATTCGCGGACGCTGTAGAGGTTGTTACTACTCTCGGCACTGCCGCACATCTCATCAATGCTCCTGTATTCCATCAATTCACCATTGATAGTTACATCGACATTATAGTATCCTTTGTAGCAGTCGTTATTATGATGGATATAGTCCCAGTGATAACTGCTCATCTCGGCAATAATGACAGTGCCTTTAGCTAAAGCTTTTTTCTTGTCAACAGACGATAGGGTTTTCTGCCTGTAGCTACTGTCGTTTAAGAATCGTTGGCTGTCAAAGATTAAGTGTCCGAACTTAGATTGCACCGATACCTGCTTGGATAAAGCTATCAGCTGTAAAAATCCCATTCCGGCAGGGTCCTGAATATCAATATCGCTATCCCAATCAGAAATAGCTATACCTAATAGGGCCACCGGATCGCTAATTCCTTTACCATCATCCTCAATCCTTAACAGCTTTTCAGTATTGTCTAATTCCTCGAAAGAATGCTCCCCTTTATAGGGCATTTCAACGACTATCTGTTGGGCTTTTGCACGCACCGAGTTTTGAATAAGCTCAGTCGTCAGGCTCTGATGATTAGTGAAGAATTTCCCTATCACGCTGTAGAGCTTGTCTGTGTTTACGAGTGTTTCCATAATATGTCTCCTTTATGGTTTGGAAAGGTTAAAAGAAAAAGGGACAGGTAAAGAACCTATCCCTTGATAAAGATTGTTTATGATCAGATATTCTTTTTCAGTTTCATCTTCTTGGTTGTTCCGTCTTCATATTTCAATGCCAGATTGCCTACACTGAACTCAATATTCCTGAGATTATAGTACTTGGGCAGGAAGTTGAAGCGGCTGTTTGATACGATATTCAGAGTATTCGACATCTCATCGATGACCAGTTCTCTAAGGTCGTTTTCTATCTCATCATAACTTCGCTCATCATCCGTCTGAATGACCATCTCACAGTAACTTTCAAATACGCTCAGCACCTCATCCTCATTCTCGGCAAAGATATACATCTCGTCACAGTCACTCAGAAGCAGGGCTTGACTTAGAACTATTTGCTTACTCGATTCATCGGCAAATACTAATTCTAAGAGCGGTCTTTTCAGATTAATCATCTGGTCAAGGTCATTGACGATATTAACTTCTGTCACTTCCGGTATGCCCAGATCGATAAGATACGGAGCGATTCTTTCATCAACCTGGCAGCATTTTATCTCATCGTAATCAGCACCTAAAAGGTAGTCCTCCTTAATTTCTATTGACTTTCGACAGAAGCTGTATCCTTCCAAATCATCCTTAGTAAAGATAGCATTGTCCTGATACTCGCTATTGGCAAACGGGTGTTTGATGACAGGATAGACGGTCAGTTTCTTCAGATCACGTTTGGAGGCGTTCTGATAAAGCGAATACAACAAGCAATAGTCGCCATATCTACCGAATCGTTTGTTGCTCTTTTCATAATCACTAAATAGATCAATAAGCATTCCGGTTATCTGCTTGCTCAGAAACTTCTCGAACTCTGCATATTTTTCGTCTCTACAGATAGCCGTTCTGTCAGGATATCGCATCGTAAGAGGTGTTCCTTGACTGATTTCATAGTAAAACCTGACATGACTGTTCCGGAGCAGTGACTTATATTCAAAGCATAAATCTACGAGTTGACCGTACCAGTTCACAGTATTGCCGTTAGGCGGGCTTAAATACAGATACTCACCGATTTCTATCAATAGCGAGTTGCCCTTGTACTCGCAAGTTTTGCAGATATTCTTGCTGTTGACGGCTCTATCTAATCTTGCTTGGAAGCAGTTCGGGATAATTTTTTCACCATTGATAACGATCTGGATATCTGAATATCCGGTGTACCATTCATAATTGCCTTTTACATACAGACCGCTGCTTTCCTTCATTACCGCATAGATTTCTGTGCCTTCGTATTTATCACCTTTTGAAAAGTCGGTAGTGACAATCTGCTGTCGATAGGCGGGATATTGGAGAAATGCTTTGCTGTTGAGTTTCAACTCACCGAACTTGGAACGGATTACTATCTGCTCGGAGAGAGCTAATAGCTGTAAAAATCCCATCCCTGCCGGCTCTTGCTCGTCAATATCTGTTTCCCAATCGGATATTGCTATTCCAAGAAGGGCAACAATATCCTTAATACCTTGACCGTTGTCTTTGATAGAAAGGATTTTTGTCTTGTCGGTATCTTTAGCAAACGGCTCTGTCGTATCGTGTCTTGTCTGCACCGTTATTTTCGTGGCTTTACCTCTTTGGGCATTCTGGATAAGCTCCAACAGCATATTTTCATTATCGGTAAAGAAGTTTCCGATAACGCTATAGAGTTTATCCGCATTTACTAAGTTCTTCATTATTATCTCCTTTATAGGTTATGATGGTTAATAGAAAAAGGGCAGCAGCTTTTACACTGCTACCCCTTGTTAATTTAAGCTAATAGCTAAAGTCTTATCGTGCTGACTTCTTAGACTTTTTGCCAAATATCGTGGTCAATACATCAGCAATTATCATTACTACCGTGATGATGATCTCTTTCGGTATTTTCTTCATTGTTTCCTCCAATGATTTAATAGGGGTTATAGATTAGCTTGCCTTCAGTAATTCAGCTTGATTTAGCTCATTATAGAAATGGCAGTAATTGTTGACGGGGCAATAGTCGAGACATCTCTTCGGCGGTTGAATCCTTGGTTGAATATACATCTCGGCACTGTCCTTATGCTCGCTCTTGAAAGTTTCTGCTTCCCTTTGCGAATTAAAAACGCGCATAGCCCTTTTGCCACCATTCTTATAGACTGCATATTGATTATCCGGTTGCCAGCGTTCTTTGTTTCTGCACTCGGGAATCAGGTCATCAGGAAGCTCCAT
>PWNZ01000061.1 GCA_003564135.1 Candidatus Cloacimonadota bacterium | reverse complement strand
CCTGACGGAGTTTTTCAAAAGGATTATCAACCTGGCAATGTAATTGATGCGAAGGCCGGTTTTAACATTCGGAAACACACTGAGATAGATGTAGTTTGGGCGGTTGATATATCACCAAGTTCGGAAGAATTGACAGCAATAAGGGATTATATTGCAAAAGCCCTACTAAAAGTAATGAGGAAGGATGATCGTATCAATGTTTTTGGTTTTGCTAATAACGAGCCTGATGGAGATAATCCGGTTAATTGGGTTCATGGTGATACTGAGAATGATTTGATGAATATAGACTCTATTGGACAATTGGTTGGTCAGATACCAAGCAACCAAACTATTGAACAAAATACTTATGTAGTAGGTGGATTGGATTTTGCCCAAGATAGATTCGATTTATCCGCTGAAAACAAAAGAAATAAAGCGTTAATACTCGTTTCAGATGGATGGGATTATGGTGAAGAATTCAATCATTGCTGGACAGATTACTCAGCGTTAATAAATGGATTCTATGTGCCTAATGACATAAAAATCTACACAATCCACTATGAACTCGACGAAGCTATAGATCCTGGTTATGATCCGGTGGAAAGTAGAATACTAATGGAAGGGCCTATTCCTATGATAATTTAGACGATCCTCACACAGCCATTCATGATATTATTAGCGAAATAAGAGGTGAGCCAAAAACAAAAAGAAAGATTGACAATATACACCATGAGGATGGAGAAATATCTTATGATTTTTTAGTAGAAAATGGTGCAAATAGTATATCCGCATATTTGACATTTACTAGAAAATTGCCTTTCCTTGAAGATGATATAAATCTTACTCTTACTTCTCCATCCGAAGAGACTTATTATGCCGATTACACTAATAATTTATGGAGATATGTTAGCAGAGTTGATCTATTTTCTCATATGTTTACAGATGGTGTAATTGAGCCGGGAGTGTGGACTGTGTCTTATGATGTTTTCTTTCAGCTTGGGTCTCGATCCATGTCTTTAGCTGTATTTGTTGACTCTGACATACGTGTAAAAATTAGTGATTTTCCGGTAAGGCAATTAAATACCGATCCTTTAGAAATTGAGGTTGAAGTTAAAGATTTTGATACACCAATAACTGATGCCGTTGTGAGTGTTGAAGTAGTTATTCCGAATGATCCTGATCCTATAATAGAGAATATTCCATTGGTGCACAATCAAGATAATGAAGGGACATATCAATTGTCTTATGTTCCTTATCCCCATGATGGTGAAATAACATTCAATACTAATATAGATATTCCGTCGCATAGTGCTGAAAGAATGAGTACCCACAAAGTTATCTATGATCATGATGAGGAGTTCATTCCGGTAATAGAGGTTTCCATTCATGAATTGCCCCCTGACCACTACTATCAAGATCCTTTAGGCTTCTCTGTCGAGCTAGAATGTTCTTTCGGGCCAATTACTAATGCCGATGTTTGGGTCGAAATGGTATTAGAAGTTGAAGAACCTGAGCCTGATGTTATTAATCTGGAAATTGAACTAGAACATGATGAAAACTCGGAGGGGCTCTATTCTTCGGATTATACCTTTTATCCCAATACCGGTGATCTTTCTGTTGAGTTTCATATTTATATTCCGTTTTATGATGAGTATACTGTTTACGATGCAGACAATATATTGATTTATGGAGACATGTAAAACCTTATATTAAAGTCATCGGATATTATATTCCAATGGCAGTAATCCATTAATAGGAGGTAACAATGAAGAAAATAGCAGCAATAATAGCAGCCTCGTTAAGCCTGACTTTGGCTTTGGCAAACGACTCGATAAATCGTCGTGTGTTCATTTATGAAAGCCGAGATGATGCAGAACTATCATCACAAACTGAAATAAACTTGGAAGAGCCTATGCGTGATAATTACCGGAACGGCCTACCGGCAATAGGCCTTAGTGATGATATCAACAGGCAATCTTTTATCAACAGAGACTTTACTTCTCCTGACATCAAAGGAGCAGTCTTTGAAAGCATAAGTAACGAAGAGACTAATAAAGTAGGATTTCGTGAAAATTTTACTAGATTGCAGCGTAACCGACAAAAAGAACAACAAAAGTACACTGGTGTAAAACCAGTAATTAAAATAATAATTGTGAGTCAAGATGATCAGACACAAGAATATGTTGAACCATCTGAAGAACCTGATGTAGTTTATGAATATAGACTGAGAAGTAACTATCCAAATCCATTTAATCCGTCAACGACTATTAATTTTTCACTTCCCCAAGAGGATAATGTTAACCTGTCTATTTATAATATCAGGGGTCAGTTGGTTAAAACACTTATCAATGATAATCTGGAAAGAGGTGAGCATTCTGTCGAATGGAGCGGTTTAGACACAAATAACAGACATGTTGGCAGCGGTGTTTACTTCTACAGATTAGATTCTTCTCATGGAACTAAAATTAAGCGAATGATATTGCTTAAGTAGTGACATATAAAACATCTTACACTTCGTTATAATTAACGCTAATAGCTTTAATATAACTTTGTAACAACGGGCACAAGAATAGTGCCCGTTGTTTTGATGGCAAAACAAGTAAATCGTTTCAGCGTATCAGCCTGGTTTCATGATGACGTGATCACGTGGAGGAAAAATGACAACCGGTAACTGACAACTAATCTTTAAACATAGAAATTGTTTGACATAAATAAGGCGTTGGTAAAACTTTAATCAGGTGTAATAGGATTGTGCAATAGACTGCCGGTACTGTTAACGAACCAGAGCCTTAAATACCGGATTCAGTGGTATTTTCGTCAGGCCATTTTCCAACGTCCGGAGGCATCATTTGTACAGAGAGAATTGATAATTTACTTAGGTAATCAGGCGCGGAGCAAGTTGTTCCGTTACAAGTTAATCTTAAACTTCAATAATTGGGGAAGCTTTTCACGGCTGACCTGAGATTTAAGTAGGGGTAAAACCTTGCGGTTGCCCTTAGACGCGGGTAGCGATAATCCCTGTCCCGGCAAAAAAATGGAGGAAAAGTGTCACGAGTAATTGTTGCTGCCGTACTGATTCTGAGTATGGCGGTAGTGTTAACAGCCCAGAATGATGGGCTTAGCCAAGAAGAACTACAGCAAAGAAGGGCACAGTTGAATGCTCAAGCTGACCAGATAAGAAGTGAAGCAAGCTTTAGAGGCAGGATTTCAGTTAGTCCCGAAAGGAATAGGATAACTAATTTAAGAGGAAGATTTCGAGACATTCCTCTTCCTGCAAAAGAAGATACTTTAAGAATAGAAAGGACATTTGATGAGATAGTTGACCGTATCATGCCTTTCTTTCCGGTAGATAGAGAGGACTTGGAAATAGTTAACCTTACTATCAGAGATAATTTAATTGGTGTAACCTATAGGCAGACTGCTAACGGTTATAGGATTGAAGGTGGATCATCCTTAAAAATTTCTTACTATACTCAAGGTGAATCAGTATCTATTAACAACAGCCTGACTTACCTCGACCCGTCAGTTCTGCCGACAGAGCCGAGGATAACGAAGGAAGAGGTTATTAGAATGTTTTACGACAATAAAGATGTACCGGAAAGCGAGAGAGACGACGATAAATATAGGCTGTGGTTTAAAATTATGTAT
>PWNZ01000100.1 GCA_003564135.1 Candidatus Cloacimonadota bacterium | reverse complement strand
GGCAGCGGAACAGAGGAAGACCCCTGGCAGATAGCCATGGATTGTGATTTAGATGAAGTAAGAAATTTTACGAACGATTATTTCGTCCAGATTGATGATATAACAATTAGTTCGCAATGGGACCCAATCCCGGACTTTTATGGTGTATATAATGGTTATGGCTATGTAATACACGGTCTTGAAGTAAATGAACAAACGATACCGGCCGGCCTTATAAGTGAGTTACACGGTACTGTTGTCGGTGTCGTATTAGTAGATGCCGCTATCAGTGGAAACAATCAGGTAGGAGCGATTGCCGGTATCAACCATGGCGGAATATTCGAGAGCTATATTACCGGTATGTCGTCTGTAAACGGCAGCTTTGAAGTAGGAGGATTAGCCGGCTCTAATCAGGGAACTATTGGTTGGTCATACATTGATGGTATTGTTGTTTCCGGCTCAGATTTTATCGGTGGTATATCCGGTGTAAACCATAACGATATACTCTTTACTACCTCGAAAATGGGTGCTATTGACGGTGGTAGCATTGTTGGTGGAATAACCGGCAATAACCAAGGAGAGATAGCCAATTCCTCTAATACTTCTTCAGTTTATGCCGGTAATGCAATGGGTGGCGGTATAACAGGTGAGAATACCGGAACTATTGTAAACAGCAGTTCAAACACCCTCGTGTCCGGCGGTGATTTCATCGGAGGCTTAGTCGGTATAAACAGCTATTTGATTCAAGGTTGTCACTCCTCAGGGTTTGTAGAGGCATGGGGTATGACAACCGGCGGATTAGCAGGCGAAAATTTCGGTACGATTTCCAACTGCCACTCAAATGCCGATCTAATCGCTTCTGACGAGATAGGCGGCCTTGTAGGAAATAACAGCGGTACTATAGAAAAATGTTATTCTACAGGTTATTTAGAAGTTTTGAGAAGTTTGCCGCCACCTAACATTATAGGTGGTCTGGTAGGAGTTAATTCTGGAAATGTATCGGACAGCTATTGGGATGTAGAGACTTCCGGGCAACTTTACTCAGACGGTGGTGAGCCGAGGGATACGGCCGATATGACTTATCCATACGACGGAAATACCTACGTAGGCTGGGACTTCGTCGAAATCTGGAGAGATGATATCATCCCTGGAGTTAATATGAACGACGGGTACCCGTTCAACCTTTACCGAAACCCGTTTGCCGGTGGCGATGGAACTGAAGAAGACCCATTCCAAATCGCAACAGCAGATCACTTGGATAATATTAGATATCATCCCTCTTATTATGCAAGGCAGTATTTTATCTTGACTGCAAATATCGATCTGGGGACTGCTCCATGGAATGAAGGACAGGGATGGGTTCCGATCGGGGAAAGTGACGGCTATAGCGCTGCATTTAGTGGAATTCTTAATGGCAATCATTATACAATAAGCGGTCTATACATTAACAGACCGAACACAGATCTACAGGGATTATTTGGTAAAATAATCTCTGGTGAAGTTGCTGATCTTCACTTGTGTAGCGTCGATATAACCGGCAAAAATCTGGTAGGTGCGCTATCAGGAAATGTTGTCTCACATGGTAAAGTTAATAATTGTTCATCAACGGGAAAAATTAAAGCAAATAATTCTTCTGGTGGTTTAGTAGGATCAACTAGGCTTCAAGGAAATAATACTGAGATTAGTAACTGTTTTTCAGGTGTTGACGTAAGTGGCGAAGATAACATTGGAGGATTGATTGGTATTCATGGTGATGCTAAAATAATCAATTCTTATGCAACAGGTAAAGTTGAAGGCAATGAAAAGGTAGGAGGCCTAGTAGGAAAATTAAGAGGTCGATGGTGGCCCCCTTTTGGTGAAGACCCCAGCCCCATCCCCTGTTATTCAATAGTAACAAGGTGTTATAGTACAGGTGAAACAGTTGGTAATAATAATACTGGTGGCTTGATTGGATATGATTTTGATGATGAACTTTCGACAATATCATATTCCTTCTGGGACAGCGAATCCTCCGGTCAGGAAAACTCAGCAGGCGGTGACCCATTAACCACCCTGCAAATGCTTCAGGAAGACAGCTTTACCGGCTGGTGCTTTGATAATGTTTGGGAAATTGCCGATTTTAACCCCCACATCCGCAAACATTACCCGACCTTGCAATGGCAAGATGGACCTTCGAGATACAATCGTATTGATGATGCCCATGTAAAAGTTTTTCATGACCGTACTTGTTACTGGGAATCATTTCCTAGACTGGCACATCAGGACAGTCTTGAATATACGTGGGAATTATTAGAGCCGTTTAGCGATGAAGATATCATTGATTTTGTTCAAGGCCAGTGCAATGTTAACCAACTAGTATTAGAAATGGTATGGGATGATGGAGGTTGGGAAGACGATGATGTCTCTTTTAACGGCGTTGACGGTTATAAGCTTTATTTAGATGATGATGACGAATACTTTCTTCATGTTAAGGGAGATAATATATTTGAGTATGATCCAAATTCGGCAGCTTCTTCGCCTCTGATTACTCTTTATCCTGATCGTGAGAACTGGGTAGGATACCATTTGCCCGATTCACGCGATATCTTTGATGCATTCGGAAATACTCTGGATGATCTATCTTCGGTGAAAGCGGAGTATTGGTCTGCTTATCCATGTCCGTCCTGTCAGGGTTCTTCTTCTAACCGTGGTTCTGGAAGTCGTGGTTGCGGTAGCTGTGATTCGGGTTGGCTAATCGGTTTTTCTCCCGAATATTCCGGCGGAGCGATTCTTCATTACGGCAAGATGTATGTTATTGAAACGGATGTGACAGATGAATTGTTATTTAGGTGGTATGATATCCTGGAAGACCCAATTTATCCTCCGCCACCCGAAACCAATTCCTACACTTTACCGCCGGTTCCCGAATATTTCACTTTTTATGCTGGCTCTGAATATGAATCTTTCTTTATCAGTGAGATAGAGAATGATGAGGATGTATTAGAAGTAGCTGTATTTGCCGGTGAAACCTGTGTTGGTGCAAGCGTCTTTCAGGGCGGATATCCTCTGGAGATTCTGGCCTATACGGATTATTCAGGATACAATGACGAAATCAGCTTCGCTGTTCTTCGTAAAGATCAAAGAGACGGACCTCATGTATACCGTACTTTTGAGGTTAAAGATTTTGATAACGAACGCTATACCTCCCGGGATGTCAGACCTATGCAGCGTGATTTTACAGTTGTGCGTCTATTAGGAATTGACGATGACGGCGGTACAAGAGGTGAGCCAGTCGAACCTCAGATAGTGTTAGGAAAGAATTATCCCAACCCGATGGTAATGGGAATGAGCAGCAAAGATACAAAAACGAGATCCGGAAGCGTCATTGCAACCAGTATTCCGGTATATTTGTCAGAAGATATGAGAGTTAATATATCTGTCTTTAACATTAAAGGACAGAGAGTTAAAACCATTACTTCCGGTAACCTTAGCGCCGGAGAACACACCTTTATATGGGACGGTAAAAATGAACGGAACCAGCCCGTCAGTGCAGGTGTGTACTTCTATAAACTTGAAAGTGATGTTGAAACCATCAACAGGAAAATGCTGATAATCAGATAACAAAATACTATATAGCAACACGGATGGAACAGATAAAACAGATTATTAATAATCCG
>PWNZ01000176.1 GCA_003564135.1 Candidatus Cloacimonadota bacterium | reverse complement strand
AGTTGCTCCCCACACCGCCTCACGACGACGCAGTTACTTTCCGCTACAGAGTATGACGAAACTCTGAATGGGACTTGCACCCATCTGATATTTATCCTTCGTTCTCGCACTATCAAGCTCATCCCTGAGCTTGACCAAGGTCACAAGCGCATCCCTGCCCTTGTTTAAGTATTTCCTGCCCAGATACTTTAATTAGGATATTTTGCAATATTAGTGAATAGGTAATTGTAACCTTATGAAACATTCGTGTCAGCTGAGAATAATGTATAATTGCAAAATGAAGACACCCGAGATGAAAAATGAAGACACCCAAGGGGATGATGATTAAATTGCCGGCTGAAAGTCGGCGTTCCGGAACCACTGGTAACTTATAACTATTTTAATCATAATAAACGTCCATGACTGTGAAAAGTAATGTATAATTTACAATGTACGATGTATAATTGCAAAATGAAGAACCAAGAACTAAGAGCTAAGAACCAAGAACGAATATGAAGACACCCAAGGGGATGATTAAAATATTAACGAAAGAGATGAGAACACACCGTGAAGGCCATTATTCGGTGCTTTTTTCGGTGTTCTCGGTGGCTGAAAATGACTTTTAAACATAATATTAAAAAGAGGCAACATAGCAGCCGTATCAATCATCCCTTGACCGAAATGCTTTGTTGAAAAGAATGGGGCTTTGAAGTTGAGTAATAATAGAGAGTTAATTATGATTGAAGTCAAAAATATATCTGTCGCTTTTAACAATGAGCCTGTATTACACGATATCAACATAACCATACCCGAACAAGAGAGAACAGTTATTGCCGGTCGAAGCGGTAGTGGCAAATCTGTTCTAATGAAAACTATCGAAGGGATAATAAGACCTGTTTCCGGAACTGTGATCATTGACGGCTCTGATATCTTCGCATTGCGATCAAGCCAGATGAACAGTTTACGGAGTAAGATGTCGCTATTATTTCAAGGTTCAGCATTATTTGACTCAATGAATATCTTTCAGAACATCGCTTTCCCGCTGATAGAGCAAACTAACTTCCCCAAGGAGAAGATAATTGAACTCGTTGAGGAAAAACTCAGCTTGGTTGGTTTAGAAGGCGTATTGAGTAAAATGCCCAACGAATTAAGCGGCGGAATGAAAAAAAGAGCCGCTTTAGCCCGGGCTATCATCAACGATCCAAAGTATATCTTCTACGATGAACCAACCACAGGCTTAGATCCTCAGATCTCTGACGATATCATATCACTGATCTTGGATTTGCAGAGCCGTCTCAACCATACAGCCGTGATAATAACTCACGAGCTGGAATGCATCAGAAGAGTTGCCAACAACATCGTCATCTTACAAGATGGCAGAGTAGAATACAACAATACGCACGCTAACTTTTTGAACAGCAAAGACCCCTGCTGCGTCCAATTTCAATAATCACTAATTAAGGATACAATTCATGTCGAAAAAATTAACCATCTGCTCCATAGTTGGAGCTAGACCCCAATTCGTCAAGCTACAACCTTTCTCGAAACAGTTGAGAAAGTATTATCATGAAATAATTATCCACACCGGTCAGCATTATGATAAAAACATGTCGGAAACCTTTTTTCAGGAGTTAGCAATACCTGAACCCGACTATAACCTAAATATCGGCAGCACCATGCATGGTCAACAGACCGGCAATATGTTGGCTAAAATTGAACAATTGCTGATCAAGATCAATCCGGATGCTGTCGTTGTATTCGGAGACACCAACAGTACTATTGCCGGAGCTTTAGCGGCCGTTAAGCTGCATATTCCGACAATTCATGTCGAGGCTGGACTTCGCAGCTTTAACCGAAGCATGCCCGAAGAGATTAATCGTGTCGCAACTGATCATATCTCAGATTTCCTGTTTGCTCCGACTGAGGAAGCAATGGCCAACCTCAAACAAGAGGGACTGGAAAAAATATCCTTGCTCAGCGGTGACATCATGGTCAACTCGTTATCTAACGCAGTTGAGCGTTCATCGGTTAAGAAAGGGTTACTTAAATCAATTGGTCTTGCGTCAGGTAAATATTATCTATTAACCTTACATCGTCCCCAGAATGTAGACAATCAGGACAATCTGGTGCTAATCCTATCACAGCTTAACAAGCTTGACTTCCCGGTAATATTCCCTATTCATCCACGCACAAACAATATCCTAAAAAATGACCACACCGCCAGGAAAAGTTTTGACAATATTATCTTTATCGAACCGCAAAGCTACCTTAGTTTCATTTATCTGCAACTGCACAGCTATAAGATACTTACAGACTCTGGCGGAATTCAGAAAGAGGCTTATATTTTGCGAAAACCGTGCCTGACTATCAGAAGCGAAACAGAATGGGTTGAAACTGTCAAAACCGGATGGAATAGACTTTGCACGCCCTCAGACCCTCAATTAGTCAACATCATCAAAGACTTCTCACCTCCAACTGAACATCCGGAAATATTCGGTTCGCAAGTTGCCGAGAAAATCGTTAACAAAATAAAATCAATGATCAATGGATAAGCAATGCTGACTAAAACAAAATTTACCAAAAATGACAAGCTCGTTATCCTGACCGGTGCAGGTATCAGTGCCGAATCGGGTGTTAAAACTTTCCGTGATAGTGACGGGTTGTGGGAAAATCATTCGGTAGATGAAGTAGCAACTCCGGAAGCTTTCAATCGCAATCCCCGATTAGTATGGGATTTCTATACTGCAAGGTTCAAGCAGTTGCAAAACGTAAAACCTAATCCGGCCCATTTCGCGATTAAAAAACTACAGGATTTCCTCGGAGAAAACCTTACGCTGATAACTCAAAATATCGACGGATTACATCAAGCCGCCGGCAACACTAACATCATAGAAATGCACGGCTCTATCGCCGATTCATATTGCAACAAATGCCGACGCAGAATCACAACCGTGGAACTAATCACAAATCTTGATCAAGGCCAATCAAACAAATGCACCCAACCCTGGTGGTTTAGCTGCGAAAAATGCAAGGGACAGTTTCGTCCCAACATAGTATGGTTCGGAGAAATACCGCATCATTTAGATAAAATTACCCGACGCATCCAACAATGTACTAAATTCTTGGTTATAGGAACAAGTGGAACTGTCTATCCGGCAGCCCAATTATTAGTTTTAGCTAAACGCTTCGGAGCCGATACCATAGGTGTAAACTTAGATCGTCCCGAAAATGTTAGCTACATAGACGAGTTCCATCAAGGTAAGTCCGGCAAACTACTACCTTTCTTAGTAGCTGAGTGGACTAGCTAGCAAATGTTTTAGCTTTTGCGAGTTTTTGTGCCTTCAATATTAGCGTCGCCTACTAAATTCAGCAGTTAAGCGGTTAGGTTGATCACAATCTACGTTTCGGCTCCAGTTTTCGATTATCAGATCACCCTAACCCGGACGAGCAGGGACAGAAACCCTAACCACGAATGAACACGAATATTGTAGTAGATAATATTATGAATACCGTAACTGTAACGGACCGCCGGCTTTAGCCGGTAAAGGTTTCATGCAACCTGTCCCGTTAAAATACCGGATGAATCCGGCTTCCCAACCGACTGGAAGTCAGCGTTCCATTTATTTTAACTGCATTATTTCTATGTCTTCCATTAGCGGGATCTCTTTATATTTTCCTATCCTAAAAAAATAGTCACTATCAAAAAAGTGAATCTGATATCCATAGGGATGACCTGTTAGTCGTGAATGTAAAGAGGAGCTTTTGGAAATCATCCGCAATATCAAATATTTCGAGTCAATTTTTACATTGAATGCTCCTGCCTTGACTTTTTGGCCGAGAGCCTTCTCGATCAGAGTAGGACTATCGGTAGGCAATTCCGTGTCAGCGTGCAAAAATATAAGTATCTCTCCTACAGAATGATGTGCTCCGGTATTCATCTGCACTGCTCTCCCCGGGGATGAGCTTACCTTTTTAATATCTTTTGCTGTTATCTTTTTCAATGTAGAACTATGCTCGTCACCATCAACAATTACTATTTCATGCCGGGTATTCCTGAAAACAGTTTTAACATGATCTGTGCTCCGGTTAATGAAACTTTGTTCATTAAAAACGGGGATAATGACTGAAAATTCCATGGTCATGTAATTTATCTAATAATTGTTCCATTTGCTTGTTCATCTTACTGCTGAGATCAATGCTCGAGTTAGCTCCTTTCTAACAAAATTTTGCTATTCATGTCATCAATACGCACAATACAAGATAATAAGATGAAAGTGTCAGGCAATAAATAAGTTCATAAGCAGTGTCTAAGGGTTCCCATATTTCCGAATTCACTATCAATATTGATCAGGCATTTTTTGAGAGACCAAGCTGTAAGGAAAGAAAACTGTGCAACTGAAGAGGATGCACTGTCTTAATTATTATTGAATCGTTCACCTCAATCAATTTATGCTTTTTTTAAGCGCTCTCAAGCGATTATGGAAGTATATAACCAGTTTTTTATTGACTTTAATACCCCTTTATAAGTTTTTGAAAGACAATCGAAAGAATCATTAAGTTATTGATTATCAAGGGAGTATGAAATGAGCAGCAACTTATTCAGCGAACGTCGTGAACGTTTATCACAACTTTGTGACGACGGCAGTATGTTATTACTGTTTGCTAAGTCCGATAAAGGCTTATCATTCTTGCAAAATAACAATTTTTTCTACCTGACCGGTCTCAATATTCCGGAAGCTATCTTAATGGTCAGTAAACATAAAGGTAAACTGATTACGGAAATTTTCATCGAACGGTCTATCCCCGAGAGGATAGTTTGGGATGGGGATAAGATGAGCAAGGATCAAGTAAAGAAGATAAGCGGTGTCGAGAAAGTTGATTATTTAGACCGTTTCGAGCCTTCTTTAACTACAGCATTGGCTATCAACTCAGGTACTAAAAAGTTGTTTATCGAAGAAAGCCGACTTTCTTTACAAGAAGGGCTGAATAAACCCTTATCTATAGCTTCTAAAATAAAAGAACGTTATCCTTTTATTCAAATTGGATGTCTTAATGATATCATAAACCCTATGAGAATGATAAAAAACGACTGGGAAGTTGAACAACTGCAGAAAGCTATCGACCTGACGGCAAAAGGAATAAACAGTGTCTTAAACAGCTCCTTAGCCGGTAAATATGAATACCAGATCGAAGCGCTGATTTACTTTGAATTACAAAACGAAGGTATTCGCAACTGGGGTTTTAAACCGATAGTTGCCGGCGGAAAAAACGCAACCACTCTCCATTATTCAAGTAATGATTGTAAAATTGCCTCTAATGACCTGCTACTAATGGATATAGGTGCCTTGTATAACAGCTACTGCGCCGACATCACCAGAACCATTCCGGTAGCTAAGAAGTTCAAGAAAAGACAGAAAGAAGTTTATAGCGAAGTATTGAATGTCCAAAAAGAGATTATCAATCTGGTCGAACCGGGTATAACTTTACAAAAGCTCAACCAAACAACTGTTGAGCTGATAACCGAATCCTTGTTCCGCCTAAAGCTGATAAAAGAAAAGAATCAGGTTCGTAAATACTACATGCATTCTGTGTCTCACTTCTTAGGCATGGAAGCGCACGATGTATTTAAACAAGGTGCTATCTTAGAACCGGGTAACGTGATAACTGTTGAGCCGGGCATCTATATACCGGAAGAAGGTATTGGTGTTCGGATTGAAGATGACATCTTAATCACCGATAATGGTTCTAAAGTTCTTTCGGCGGCCATCCCTAAAGAGGTAGATGAGCTTGAGGAAATCCGCTCTAATGTCGGCAAGTAAAAAAGATATTTTAGACTTCATTATTAACGAATAACATTATTTCGAGCTTGTAAACGAACCTAAAGAATAAGGAACGGTAACAGAGAACTTAATGAAAAAAATAGCGCTATATCCGGGAACATTCGATCCAATTACCAACGGACACATAGATATCCTGAAAAAAGCAACAGAGATTTTCGACCATGTCGTTTTGGCAGTCGCCGAAGATACAGGGAAGAATACTCAGTTTAGCCTCGATGAAAGAAAAAAACTATGCACTGAAGCTACCGCTCAGATTGAAAGGGTCAAGGTAGATTCATTTCCGGGATTGGTTGTCGATTATGCTAAGAAGATAGGTGCAGTGGCTATGATACGTGGCCTCAGGGCTGTGTCTGATTTTGAGTACGAACTTCAGATTGCACTTATGAACAAGCAGATAGATTCCGGAATCAATACCATATTCTTAGTCCCCGACTATAAGTACCTCTATCTAAGTTCAAGTCTGATAAAACAAATCATTCGCTTAGGTGGTGTCCTCGACGAGTTCATCCCTCCATGTGTGGGACAAGCGCTCAAAGCAAAAACAAACAACACCGACAACTGCTAATAAAAGGTGTAAAATCAAAAAGGAGATTAGCATGAATGACAAGCCACAACAAAAAAAGATCAATGTTAAGTTAGACGAAAAGATTGGAGAAGGAGTATACTCCAACTTCTTTATGGTTACTTACTCCACCTCGGAATTCGTCTTGGATTTCGGTAGAATCGTGCCCGGTTTACCTGATGCCAAGATTTACAGCAGAGTTTTGACAACACCTCAGCATGTGAAACATTTTCTTAAGACATTGCAAAAAAATGTTGAGCAGTTTGAAAGCAGACACGGCGAAATCAAGATGTCAGGTCAGAGCTTACCTACAGACAAAGGTGTAGGTTTTAAAAAGTAAAGTTAAATTATACTGAGGAAAAGAGGTTTAATATATAGATGAATCCGTCTAATAAACCCAGTCAATATCCGAAAGCTTGTCAGACTAAGCTTTTGTGTCGGTCACTATTGACTATTATAATATTGTTGCTCTCATGTACCGTTTTATTTTCGGATAATCACACCGAAAGAAATTATGTAATTGAAACCCTTGGAGACAGAGCTTCAGGAACAATTAACCAGAAGCTCAACGATCCGATAGGTGTGATTATAAAGGATGCTGACGGTCAACCGGTACCTGACATTGAGGTTGTCTTCTATTCAGCTAACAGCGGGTTCTCTTTTAGAGATAGCGCTGTGTTTACTGATAGCCGGGGTAGAGCCGTCACCAATGCTCATTTCGGCAGCAAGATGGGCGATTATAACGTTGAGATGCGGGTCTATTTACCGGATACAGTGAAATTCAAGCATCTAACTTTAGTGGCCTTTGACTATCGTAAATTAGTTTTTTTATTGATAGGCGGCTTAGGTTTATTCCTTTTTGGGATACGGAAGGTATCCGAATCACTGAGAATTGCTGCCGGAGATAACCTTAAAAAAATCTTAGCTAAACTGACAACCAACAGATGGCTCGGTGTAGGCGTAGGAATATCAGTTACTGCCTTACTTCAGTCGAGCAGCGCGGTCACGGTTATGGCTATCGGGTTTGTTAATGCCGGACTATTGACCCTTAAACAGTCTATCAGTGTGTTAATAGGTGCTAACGTTGGCACAACCATAACGGCTCAGATAATTGCGTTTAGAATCGGCGAAATAGCTTTGCCGGCTATAGCGATTGGAACTGCTATAATACTTTTCAGTAAAAGCTACAAGATTAGAGCCTATGGAAGCATCCTTCTGGGATTCGGAATGCTCTTTTTTGGTTTAGACCTGATGACGGAAGCTGTAATACCAATCAGATCGAGTTCTGTAATCTACGAATTCTTCACCAGACACAGCCATAATTATATATTAGCTATATTAGCCGGTACTATAATGACGATGCTGGTACAAAGCAGCAGCGCTACAGTTGGTATAACTATAGTGTTAGCAGTAAGTGGTTTGATCGACATTTATGCGGCTATGGCGTTGGTCCTCGGCGATAATATAGGTACTACAATCACAGGAGCTTTAGCCAGTATAGGGGGTTCGGTAAACGCTAAACGAACAGCTCTCTCCAACGTATTCATCAAGGTCGTCGGCGCTACATATATGCTGTTGGCACTACTCGTTTTCCCCAGATATATGGCTTCAGGTCTTGCCGCAATCAGCAGCGATATTGCCCGTCAGGTGGCCAATTTTCACACAATCTTTAACGTGATCAATACCTTCATTTTTATACCTCTAGTCCCGTTAATCGCAAAAGTTGTAACTTACATGATTCCCGATGAATCTGAGGAGAAAAAGAAAGTAGCTACTTATTTAAGCAATGAATTGCTTAACGAACCTTCTATAGCAATAGATCAGGTTAAGTTAGAATTAAACAACATGATCCGTAATGTTCAATCTGTTTTTGATTCATCAATTAAATCATTAGATTCGATTAACACGGTTTATATAGAGAACACATTTGCATTAGAAGCTGAAAATGACCGCTATCAGCTCGAGATTACCGATTTTATCGCTAAGCTGTCGCGCCAAGAGCTCTCTATAGATGACTCCAACCGTCTTCCGGTTCTTCTGCATTTAACTAATGACCTCGAGAAAGCAGCCGATTTTTCCCGCAATATTGCTGAGTTAGCTGAAAGAAAGCTTGACAAAGGAATCGAATTTAATTTTGAGCAAAAACGTATGCTTAATGAGATGTCGGCTATTCTTTCAGAAATGTTACAGCTTTTACCTCAAGCTTTAGAAAGCAATGATCAAGAAAAAGCTAAATATGTAGCACAATTAGAAGAAAAGCTGAATATCTGCGAAATAAAATACAAAAAAAGCCAAGTTAAAGAGATTAGCGCCGGTAACCCTATCGAACCGGCCATTATGATTATGGACATAATAACGAACATAGAAAAAGCAGGTGATCACCTGTATAACCTAGCACAGGCTATCATGGGTGCACTTTCTGATGACGAAAAAGCACTTTATAGTGAGTTAATCGTCGGCAACCATACCTGAAAAAGAATTAATAAAGGGAGAAACAGTCAATGAGGAACAAAAAATACCGTAATTTGTTAATACTTCTGGTATTACTGGCTGCATTATACTATCTAATACCCCTTATATTTCCGGTCGATATGCCCGGGTTTATGACTGATAAGCGAATTAGATTAGGCCTAGACCTGCAAGGGGGAATGCAAATCATGCTCGAGGTTGATTACGATGAACTACCCGATGCTGAAAAAGAAGATGCTGTCAAATCAGCTGTTGAAATTGTAAGAAACCGTATCGACCAGTTCGGTGTCGCTGAACCTTCGATCCAAAGAGTCGGATCAAACAGAATAATGGTTCAGCTTCCAGGCCTCGAAGAATTCGATAGAGCAAGAGAATTAATCGGCAGAACCGCTTTACTCGAATTCAAGTTAGTAGCCACAGATGAACAAATACAGGAAACAATAGACAGGCTGAATGAATATCTGTTAGAAAATCATCATAATTATACTTTTTTAGAAGAGTTTATTGAAGAACCGGCTGATGACTTCGACTTTCTCGAAGATCAGGAAGATGATGAATACGTCGAAAACGCAGACTTATTTACCAGAATAATTACTGCTGCCGGTATGCCCATGATGGTGAGCCATGATAATCTACCTATCTTTCAACAACTGCTCGAAGATGAAGATTTTCAAAGAGCTGTACCTTCCGGCTTGATGGTTGCGCTCGAAAGAGAAGACAGGGAAGACCCTCGCGCCCACAGAGGAGTGTTTGTTCTGCTCGAAAGAACCGAAGTGACCGGATCAATGCTTGAATCGGCAAGCGTTAGTATTGGCGGCGGAACTGATCTCCAAGCACCTAACAGACCTTACGTTTCATTAAGATTTAGTCGCGAAGGCGCCAGAACATTCGAGACCGTAACCGGACAGAATATCCAAAGAAGATTAGCAATAGTACTAGATGGTATGGTATATACTGCTCCGACAATTCAAGATAGAATCAGAGGCGGCGAGGCAAGAATAACCGGTAACTTCACCCTTGAAGAAACTCAAGACTTAGTAATAGTTCTCAGAGCAGGTAATCTGCCTGCACCGGTCGAAATCATTGAAGAAAGAACTGTAGGAGCCACACTTGGCGCTGACAGTGTCAGGTCAGGTTTTATGGCAGCCTTATTCGGTTTAGCTATTGTTGTCCTCTTCATCATTTTCTACTACAAAGTACCAGGATTGATTACCTTCTTTGCTTTAGCAGTTAATATGGGAATTGTTCTTGCAGCTCTCACCTATCTTGGCGCTGCCTTGACTATGCCCGGTATCGCCGGCCTGATACTGACGATCGGTATGGCAGTAGATGCAAATGTACTGATATTTGAAAGAATAAAAGAAGAGTTAAAGACAGGTAAGACGGTCAGAACAGCCGTAGATGCTGGATTTAGCCGAGCTTTAGTCACAATTTTAGATGCTAACATCACAACATTGATCACAGCTGTAGTTCTTTATCAATTCGGTACTGGGCCGATAAGAGGCTTTGCCGTGACGCTATCACTCGGAATAATTGCTTCGATGTTTACAGCCCTGTTGATGGTGAAAGCTATCTTTGAAGCAGTCATCACTAACAAAAACCGCACACATTTGAGTATTTAGGGGGTAAAATGGGATTCTTTGAAAATACAAATATAGACTTCATCTCAAAAAGAAAAGTTGCTTACATCATCTCCGCTATATTGGTTTTAATCGGTATAACCGCATTGATAATAGGACCTAAATTTAGTATAGACTTCACCGGAGGTGTTTCTTTAGAATTAGACATGTCTGCCCCTTCTCCCGATGTCCAAGAACTAACAATTGACCAAATTAGACAGGTTTTAACCGATAATGATGTTACCGATGCCGAACTGCAAACGATCAGAGAAGCCGATAGGACATTCTTACTTTTCAGAACTCCGGCCGAAGGTACGGAAGCAAGCACTATTGTTGAACTAATGAGAGAAAATTTCCCGGAGCATACCGATAAACCGGGATTCATCAGATTACAGGAAGAGGTAGGCCCGAGAATAGGCGATGAACTCAAAGGTAAAGCCATCTTAGCAATCATCTATTCGCTGATAGGTATAATCATCTATATCTGGTGGCGCTTTGAATTCACTTTCGGTGTCGCTGCTGTCATCGCCTTATTCCATGACGTGCTGATAACAGTAGGTATCTTCTTTATTACAGGTCGAGAGATCAGCTTGGCTATCGTAGCGGCATTATTGACTATTGTCGGATACTCCCTTAACGACACTATAGTCATCTTCGATCGTATTAGAGAAGACATGAAAATATATCGACGAGAAAGCTACGGAAGTATCATCAATCATAGTATAAATGAAACACTGAGCAGAACATTTATCACCTCAGTGACTACATTTATAGTCGTTCTGTCACTCTTCATCTTCGGTGGAAATGTTATCCGCGATTTCGCTTTCGCCCTGATGATAGGTGTTATTATCGGTACGTATTCTTCGATTTTTGTTGCCAGCCCTATGCTAGTAGAATTCTTTGGACAAAAGAAAGATAAGATAAGCAAGCAGAGAGCTGCTCAACCAACTAAAGCAAGAGTTAAATAACTAAATAAACTGTTTTAATAAGCGCGCCCGTAGCTCAATTGGATAGAGCATCTGACTTCGGATCAGAGGGTTGGGGGTTCGAGTCCCTCCGGGCGTGCCATTATTATAGCTGCCGTTTCTGACTGATAGTCAGTCATTTACGGAATCAACAAAATCAAACGGTTCGCTCAATAGAAAATCACGCACAACGAATATACAACAAATACGTGACATCGTGGTTGCGTGATCGCGTGATAACGTGGGGGAAAAATAAACAACAAAAATTGGTTGTCCACGAATCCCACGACAAAGGCAACACGAATTAAGAAAAAAGACACAGGTTGCACAACAATACCTGATAGCTTGGTAAAGAAAATCCGTAGTTCTTGGTTAGTTACCAGTTGAGAGTAACCCGTGACAGCTGTCCTGGTCGATTTATGAGATTAGCTTCTTTTTTCTCAGCCTGATACTATTAGGAGTAATTTCCAGAAGTTCATCATCACCTACATATTCTATTGCCTGTTCAAGGCTGAATATTCTTGGCGGGGTCAGTTTCAATGAGTCATCCTTACCGGCAGCACGATTGTTGGTAAGCTTTTTTCCTTTACACACATTGATTACGAGGTCTTGTTCCTTGCTGTGTTCTCCTACCACCATTCCTGCATATACAGGGGTGTTGGGGCCTATGAAAAGAATTCCCCGCGGCTGGAAAGCATTAAGTGAATAGCCTAAGGCAACACCGGTTTCTTTGGCCACTAGGGCACCTCTGCTTGAATTTCGTATATCACCCTTATAATTTTCGTATCCATAAAAGAACTGGCTCATTATTCCCGTACCGCGAGTTATGGTCAGAAATTCACCCCTACACCCAATTAATCCCCGAGCAGGTATCTTAAATTCGAGACGTGAATATCCGTCAGTAGGCGGGGTCATCTTTATCATTTCCCCTTTTCGCATTCCTATCATATCAATAACTGTGCCTACATATTCCTTGGCAACATCAATTACTACCGCTTCCATTGGCTCCATCTTTTTGCCGTCAATATATTTGAATAATACTCTGGGCTTTGAGACCTGAAACTCATATCCTTCACGGCGCATGTTTTCCATCAGGATGGAGAGCTGCAGTTCTCCTCTTCCCTTTACTGTAAAAGTATCTGAAGAGTCAGTACGCTCTACAATCAATGATACATTGGTTTGTAATTCGCGTTGTAAACGCTCCCAAATCTTATTTGAAGTAAGCCATTTCCCACTTTTCCCCATAAAGGGTGAGTCGTTGATGATAAACTCTATGGCGATGGTTGGTTCATCTATATTGATGCTGGCAAGAGGGATGGGATTATCTTTAGAGGCGACTGTTTCGCTGATATCAACATATTCCAACCCGGCAATGGTTACAATATCCCCTGCATAAGCAGTCTTAATCTCTTTTTTCTGCAAGCCGTGATAGGTAAAGATATTCGTAATTTTATAAGCGATTTTAGTGCCGTTACGTTTCAGTAACAATACTTCTTCACCCGTTCTAATGGTTCCGTTATGGATTTTACCTGTCCCCATCTTGCCGAGATAATTGTCATATTCGATGGCTGAAATAAGCATTTGAAAAGGCTTATTAATATCGCCGCTCGTATCGGGAACTTCTTTGATAACCATATCAAGAAGCGGAAAGATGTTTTCGGGTTTGTCTCCAATCTCTTTGACGGCATAACCATCTTTTCCTGAAGCATAGATTACGGGAAAGTCAAGCTGGTCTTGATGTGCATTCAGCTCAATAAAGAGGTCAAATAACATATCAAGTACTTCGTGCGGTCTTGCATGGTGACGGTCTATTTTATTTATTACCACAATAGGTTTCAAGCCCATATCTAAGGCGTTTTTCAATACATATTTTGTTTGCGGCATAGCTCCTTCGAAAGCATCCACTAAAAGGAGTACCGCATCCACCATATTCATTATCCGCTGTACTTCTCCTCCAAAATCAGAGTGACCGGGCGTATCAACCAGATTGATTTTATAATTATGATAGGTCAAAGAGGCACTTTTAGAAAAGATGGTGATTCCTCGTTCCTTTTCTAAGACATTAGAATCCATAATTCTTTCTACTACTTTTTCGTTGTCCCTGAAAACTCCTGTCTGTCTGAGTATTGCATCAACGAGCGTTGTCTTGCCATGGTCAACATGTGCTATAATGGCTATATTCTTGATTTTTTTCATTGTTATCCTTTGAAGTGTTTGAAGGTCATATCTTTTGGAAGTGCCAAATCAGTCAAGATATGTTATTTGCAGAGCTGATGGACAGGCTAAAGACCGTCCAGTTGAAAAGGTGATTGAGTGATTGCGTGGCTGTGTGATAAAGTGGTTTCGTGATAGTGTGATGGTGTGCTTGAGTTCTGAAAAACCGTGGTTCTAACTCATCATGTTGTTAGTAAACGCTCATGAATGTGAAAAGTAATGTATAATTTACAATGTATGATGTATGATTTTAGTGAAGACACCCAAAGGAATGATTAAAAATTGCCGGCTGAAGCCGGCGGACCAGCCGACT
>PWNZ01000097.1 GCA_003564135.1 Candidatus Cloacimonadota bacterium | reverse complement strand
GACCAAAAACAAGAGTTTGAGGAATGGGTTGACAATGTGTTTTGGAAAGACACTGACAACTATGATGAAGAACTACAACCGCAATATCAAATTACTTGGAGGTAACAATGATAACAGCTACAGACTTACGAAACCTGATTATGACAGGTTCAATGATTGAAGAGAAGTATTTAAACGAATACTTAGAAACGCAAGCTTTAAGATTCAATGACAAGGTGGTCAAAACACTTTGTCAACGAGTTGGACTGGATAGCTTAAACGAAAAGGTGAAGAATAATGAACGCTTCAAAAATTGGTAAACTACTCGGAAACATAATCGGAGTCCTCTTGACTCTGATATTATTCATATTAGTTGCAATTGCCGGGATAATCTTCATGATCATCACCGGATAGATCAATAACAACTTAGAACGCCAAGCCCTCAGAAATGGGGGCTTTTTTTGTGCCTGTTTTTAACTCTATCTCGTAGTAAAGAGAAGAACATAGAACCAATGAGCCTTTTTCGTTTTACACTCCGTAGTGGGAATATTAGAAAATATTGCAAAGCCGCCTCACAAGCAACCTCCATTCCATTCATTGATGGAGCAGGTGACGCCTTAACTGTTTTATTATCAACAATATCCTCAATGTCAACATCCTCAATCTTGTCAAGTGCATCAGCGAGGTTTTTAGTTGCTTCTAATATGTTTACATAATAGTTAGAAAAGTGTCCGGTTGGTCTATAAAGTTTTTTTGCATACTTCAAATAAAGCTTGTATTTTATGCGGCTGCTTTGGGTGATCTTGCCGGGTGTAGTGAATCCTTTTTTTTCTTTGAGATTTGGTCGGCGGATCAATAGCTGTCTGTCGGTCTTTTTTACAGTCATTGTGAGTCCTTTTTTTGTTTATTTCCTCGTGTGCGTGTGCGTGACTAAGTAACTTAGTAATTATTACAGAGGTTATTTAATAGTCATATCAGTTTGTTGTTGTGTTTGGGTGTGGTGGGGGTGTTTTTCTCTCTTTTCTTGATTTCGCTCATTAAGGGGTCATTTGCAGGCTTTCTTTTTATCAGGCATAGATTACCTATCTTTACCATAGAGCTCTTAAATTTGGGCAGGTTTTGGGCGTTGTGGTTCATATTTTAGCCATTGTTTGGTTGTCATGTATGTTGCAGAAGGTTGTTGTCTCTTTTTTGAAATAGAGTTTTAGTTTGCCTGTAGTGCCTGATCTGTTCTTAGCAATATCGACCGTAACCATGTTTCCGTCTTGGGGGTTTTCGTTGTGCAGGAATATGACTGTGTCTGCATCTTGTTCTAAGCTGCCACTGTCTCTTAAGTCTGATAGCTTGGGTCTTTTATCTTCTCTAAGCTCTATGTCTCTGTTTAGTTGGCATAAAGCTAATACCGGCATCTTTGTTTCATTCGCCAGCGATTTAGCTGCTCTTGACATTTCAGAGACCTGCTCGTTCCTTTTCGAAGTGGTTGTGTGAGCAGATAATAACTGCAAGTAGTCTATAATAATTAACCCTATTGCCGGGTTTTTCTTTGTTTCCATGAGAGTGCGATTCCGGACAGTCTGCATCGTCTGAACAGGATTGTCGTCAATTATGATCCTCTCATAGATCTCATCTTGGGCGGCATTACACATCAAGGCAAACCTGCTTTGATCATTCTTTAGCCTGCCATGGATGAGGTCTGACAGATTTATCCCGGATTGCTGAGAAATAAACCGTGTGGCTATCTCTTCATCCAGCATCTCCAGCGAAAACAACAATACATCCTTATCGGTTTCTTTGACAATGTTCCGGCTGATACATGTTGCAAGTGCAGACTTCCCTAAGCCTGGTCTTGCAGCTAAAAGAATCAGTTTACCGGGCATTAAACCACCAATGAGATTATCCAAGTGATCGTAACCGGTTGGGATGCCTCTTACCCGTGACTTTGACATCAAAGCTTCCTCAATTTGGGCTAAAGCTTTTCCCATAGACTCTGAACATGGGGTAGGCATTTTATTCTTAACAGAAGGCTTGCAAACGCCATCCAGGATTTGCTTGACCATCACCATGTCTTTGTCTTTACCGGATTCCAGCATAGATAAGGCTGATATTAGCGATGTCCGGGCTTCTCGTTGTTCATAAAGACGCACAACTTCGGGGATATAGTGGTTTATGTTAGAACCTGAAACAACCATCTCCCCTATTTCCCAAATATCCGACTTGAGATGTGGAAGATCAATTATTGTTGTCGCTATATCAATCGGCTTGTTATCCTGGAAACGGTTATATATAGCTCGAAATATCTCTCTGTATTTCGTGTTGTAAAAGTATTCCTCTTTGAGAAGCAACATAGCTTCGGGGATAACGTCATTGTCATTCAGCATCGAGGACAAAGTTAATGCCTCAGCGTTGCGATCATAAAAGATCATTTCGTTTGCCATTTTTGACGCTCCCTTGCCGACTGTACTCTGAATGAGGGATTCTTGAAAACCACCACATGAAAAAGCTCATAGAGGCGGTCTATTATCCGAACACCATAAAATTTCTGTATCGAAGATGCGTCTAAATTACTGGTAATAATGCAAGATGATCTGTTTTCTTTAGAGTAATTGTAATGATTGATTAGAAGCTGAGATATATAGCCCTTTGCCTGCTCATTCGGTTCAGAGCCAATGTCATCGAGAATACACAAATCTTTGTTGAGTAGTTTCTCGAGGGCACTTAATCGCTCACCTTTATTACTATCCAAAGATGACATTAAAGCCTTGCGGTACTCCTGATAAGCATCGTAGGCATTAACCTTTACAAACGTCTTCGGTGATTTTGGCACGGCAATCCCAACTTCATAGTTAATCCCATTCTTGAAATAAGTCTTGCCTTCGTTTTCTTTGTTAAACTTATCGCACTTCTCTACCTGTGCCTGATACTCGGCTTTAAAAGCAGTAACATAATTGTCGTATATAATATTGGCTAATTCAGTCTTGCCAGTACCCGGCATACCCAACAAAATCAAGTTGACCGGATTTGATGCAGCTATCTGCCGGTCAATCCAACTATGTAATTCCGGGTTCAATATTTTATAGTTTTGCGGTAATATCATTGTCATTCCTCCTCCCATGGGGATGGTTGGTCGGGGTTGTGTTTGGGTAAGTACTTGCTGCCCTGTTCGTATTGGTTTTGTGGTGGCTTTAAAGACTGCTGCTTATATGTGTCAAACTTATCACCAAACAGCGTATGCAGAGTGATGTGTTTTGCCATCTTGGGCTTATCCTTCCACTCGTGATATTTAAAGTCAATAACCCGTTTGTAGTCATCTATGTTCTTGAAGCCCTCATTAAACCTTGCACTAATATGCTTGGTGTTGCCAGGCACTGTGTCACTTAAACCACTACTGGTTACCACGTTGAAATACGCTATAACTTCTCGAACAAACTTATCACGTATTTCATTCTTGATAAGCCTACTCGATTTCTTCTTAGGCAACCCGCCGGAACTTGTTTTGCCAGAATCATTCCATTCGTTAACGACGGACTCAAATCCCCCCTCGGGGGGCAAGGGGGGGGTACATTCTTTTTTATCATTTCCTTTAGTTTTATTTAATTTAGTTTTATTTAATTTAGTTTGTTGCGTTTTGTTGCCCTCTCGTTGGATTTCGTTCAGCGGTCGTTGGG
>PWNZ01000135.1 GCA_003564135.1 Candidatus Cloacimonadota bacterium | reverse complement strand
CATTATACATTATACATTATACATTATACATTATACATTATACATTATACATTATACATTATACATTATACATTATACATTATACATTATACATTATACATTATTTTTCATTGTCATGAACGTTTATCATGTTTACAAGGTCTTCCACAGATTTCTCAGATTCCGCAGATTATGTATAGTGCTCAGAGCATCCCCCGGTGAAGAAAAAAAACGACTCCACGGGGTAAACTTGCTCTGATTCTTTCCAGACCTGGACCCAGTAAAGTAAAAAAGACGACTTAACGGGTTAAAAAGGTCTGAACACTGCATTTTTAATCATTCCCTTGGGTGTCTTCATTCTTCATTCTTCATTTTTCATTCTCGAAGTCATGAACGTTTACTATTGACTTAGTTTCCGTATTACAAATGAGCCTGCCCAGCTCCCCATTATTACGGGCAAATAAGATACAGACCCAATAGTATTACGGTTTCTGCCCCGGTAAGTTTTGTTAGTTCCGTTTTCTGAAGCATGAATCGGAGGTTCTGTTGAATATATAACGGTTATACCTGATCTGATTTCTCTTTTTCGCAGGTATTTTTTTACCCGCTTGAGAAGTGGACAGCTATTAGCCTCTCCGATATCTGCAATTTTGATTTTGGCAGGGTCTATCCTGTTGCCTGCTCCCATACAGGAAATAATAGGTATCCGTTTATGATAAGCATATTCGATTAAACCTGTTTTCGGGCCGAGACTGTCGATAGCGTCTATGATGAAGTCACAGTTTCGCAAAACAGTTTGCCGGTTATTCTCATCTAAAAAATCTTTATAAGCGGTAATTTTTACATGAGGATTGATTGATTTGGCTCTTTCAGTAAGCACATCGGTTTTATATCTTCCAATTGTATCGTAACTTGCTATTAACTGTCTATTGATGTCGGACTCAGAAAGAATGTCAAAATCTGTTATTATGATATTACCAATGCCACTACGTACTAATACCTCTACCGCTGCAGAACCCACACCACCCAAGCCTGTGACAGCTACTGTGGCTCTTTGAAAGTTAGATAGTGCTTTTTTGCCGAACACCATTTCCGTTCTAATCAGACTTTGATTCATAATTAACTGCCACTTAACCGGCAAAAGCTTTCATGTTGGCCATTGCAAAGCTGGTGAATGGACGTATTAGTTATGGCAGCGGTTTGTTTAATTACTTTATTGAGGTTGATCAAGTATTTATTGCCAGAATAAAAAGGTTCCAGCAAGTAAGGGGCATCTGTCTCAAAGAAGTAGAAACCATAATCTATAATAGTTCCCAGAGTTTCGGTTCCATGTTTACCGGCAAAGATTCTTGATCCGATGGAAAAACCGAGATTAAGCTGTTTATACATGTTGACTAACTCTTTAGAACCGACAAAACCGTGCAGATATCCTTTGATTGTGGGGAATGAATCATTAAGAAGATTGTATAGCTCATTATATCTGCCCACTGTGTGAAACACAACCGGTAGATTGTAATCACGGGCAATTTCCAATTGAGCAGTTAATATTTCCCTCTGTGCAGCGATGTTACCATTTCTCTTATCAAGTCCTATCTCTCCAATGCCCCATATTTTCTTGTCTTTCGCTAATTGGTTTAGCTTAGACAAGTCTAAGGGTGACTCAACTTCATAGTGAGGATGTATCCCAGCAGTAATAAATACATTTTTAATAGGGTTATCCGCATGCCACTTGTATTCACTATAGGTTAATGCTGTTGAGATAAAACCATCAATATTAGCATCTTTGGCACTTCGGATCTCTTGTGTAACACGTTTCCTGATTTCAGGTGAGCTAAGATGGCAATGAGCGTCGATAAAGTATTTCTGCGAGATACTGAGAATGTCCATCATCAATAACTAAAAAAAAAGACCGCTATCTCGTTGATTGCGGTCATAAAAGTTTCTACCAAAATATGGTGCAGAAAGCGGGACTTGAACCCGCACACCCATTAAAGGGCACAAGATCCTTAGTCTTGCGTGTCTGCCAATTCCACCACTTCTGCACAAAATTATCTATTCTTCGGGGAGAGGTACAGCTTCTTCTTCCGTTACATCGGATGGCATGACTTCTCCCATCTCTTCAAGTGTACGAGGAGCATCCGGATCGGTTACAGCTCCAGTCGGTTCCTCAGATCGTCTCAATCTTTCAAGTGCTCTTGCCCTTTGTGGTTGAGTCATCATACGGACATTCATAGCTAAGAATAGCGAGGATATTATCCATATAGCACCGATAATCTTTGTCCATTTAGATAGAAATTCAGATGCACCGTGTGAACCGAGCATAGAACTGGCAGTTCCACCGACTAAACCGTCTAAAGCTCCACCTTTGCTTGATTGAGCTAAGATTATCATTACCAAGCCAACAGATATTATGACGTGTATGATCATTAATAATATATACATTGAGTCTCACACTCCTTATGGGTTGAACTTATTCACTTAGGCCATGATGTAAAAGGCGGTTTTCATGTCAAATACTTTTTTAAAAGACCGCTTCAAAATGTATCACCTGACCACTAAATTGGATGCTCTCTGCTAAACAATTACTCCCGCATATTAGGCCCAGTACTCAGAGCATACCCCCTATTTTTATTGAATCATAGTCTTTATTGGTTGATAAACCACTACTATAAGATTGACAATAATCAAGGAAGGAATGATGCACGAAACGAATCTGGAATTGTTTGGAACAGAAGCAGGTGGCAGGAAATCTGCCTGAGATGCCAGAGCAGGGATGCTCTGGAGACACAGGAGTCAAGCTCAGGGATTCAGTTGCCTGCGTTCCTCGTTCAACAAAAGATAGTTGCCTGCGTTCCTCGGCGAAGCTGCGCTTTGTTATCCACGAGCTTTGGCACATTTTAATATCACTGAAAAGCGAAATGGTTTTATACCGTTTCCCTAATGAAGCAGCACAAAAAAATACGCCCCTATACACGAATTTAATCAGGGAGTGAATGTGTCTTTTCAATATGAAATTTGTGTTATTGAAAAAAATAAACTGAAAATGAAAAAAAGGGCGATTTAGTAACCTTTGCCCTTATATTATTGATAGTCAATGAGTTACACGGTTACCGGGTCGGTAACTTTCGGTAACCTTGGTAACCTGTTCCAGGAAAGCCGGAATACAGCGTTCATAAGCAAAAGAGCGCAAATTACGAACCATAAAGAAGTAAAGTTCGGCGAGCGCAGGGCAGCCAATCAGATGAATAATTACCTAATGAAGCAGCACAAAAAAAATATGCCCTTTATACACGAACTTAATCAGGGAGTGAATGTGTCTTTTCAATATGAAATTTGTGCTCTTGAAAAATAATTAAACTGAAAATGAAAAAAAGGGCGATTTAGTAACCTTTGCCCTTATATTATTGATAGTCAAAAGGTTACACGGTTACATGGCTTGTAACTTTTTGTAACCTTGGTAACCTGAACCGGACAAGCCGGAAACTCTGTTTACAATGATCTCTCATTCCGCAATCGACCAAGAACCAAGAACCAAGAACCAAGAACCGGCACTTTAACTCAGATCTTTGCCCTCAGCCCTTCAATCAGAGCCTACCAGCTAATCAGTATCAGCAGAGTTTTATAGCGGCATCCCTCTTTCCTTTTCTGGGCGATTTCTTTAGTAGTATTACCTG
>PWNZ01000130.1 GCA_003564135.1 Candidatus Cloacimonadota bacterium | reverse complement strand
TCTGGTTTTATAATATTTTACAACTAAGTGGGGAGAGTTATGAAACATGTCTATACGACTATTCCGATACAGATTATACTTCTGATCTTGTTGGCATTCCTGTTGACCAGCAGTACGGCGACCTATCAGGTGACCGGGACGCTTGTCAACGAAAACGATGCTCCGATAGCCGATCATCAGGTCTATCTATACAATTCGGAGGATGAGCAATTGGCCTCTGGCAGAACCGATAGTCAGGGGCGGTTTACCCTGTCCTATCAGGCAGAGCCCACTTCGGCAGACCCCGGGATGGGCCCGGACAGCCCGTCGGAGTTCAAGCTGGGCTCATCGTACCCTAACCCATTCAACCCGAGGACAACCGTACCCTTCGAGGCTCCTGAGAATACCCATGCTGTGATTACGGTTTATAACATCCTTGGCCAGCAAGTTCTGCGCACACAGGCGGATGTAAGTGCTGGAAGCCATGATATACAGGTCAACCTGGGTGGCAGACTATCCCAGGGGCAGTACATCTTGAGAGTGGAGGGGGATGGGTTTTCTCTTTCGCAGGCTATGACATTCATCAGTGCCGGTGTTAGCAGCGGCACGTCCAATATTGTATTGCGTTCGGCAGGAGGACTAACCGGCGGGGGTGTATCTACGCAGATTAAGCTGACAGGTGATCAAGATGCTTTCCGGCTGGTTTTGGAAGGAAGTGCTGCGTTTAAAGCGAAAGAGTTTTCGATTCCGATAAACCAAAACCATGATGCAGGTGAGATAACGCTCACTCTAAATGAATACCAGCTCGATATTATCATTGATGGTCAGGGCACGGTCGAACAGGAGATCGTCACGGCCAAGCAGTTTGGGTATGGTACTGTGGTGCGCCTGACGGCGCAGCCAGTTCAAAAGTGGAGGTTTGCAGGATGGAGTGGCGCCATGGAAGATCTGGATGAAGTAATTGAAATTGAGATCACACAACCTGTCACCCTTAGGGCTTCCTTTGAACTCGCTGAAGCAGATTTTACGGGAAAGGTGGTCTCCAGCGAAGACGGTGAAGGCATTCCTTTAACCCGATTGCGCCTTCAGCAAGACAGCCTCATCTATGAACAGACAACGGATGAGCAGGGAGCGTTTGCATTCAAAGAGGTTCCTTTGGGTGAATACGAAATCACGATCCGTTATCCGCTTGGTTATCGAGGCGCTGATGAACATGATCCGATGTTGCTGCTCGACAGGGATCTGTCGATGGAATTGATTGCAGAGCCGGTTCGTGAGATCACAAAAACGATTCCGTCTGGACAGCGTGATACACTGAGCACCGTCACGGGAGCGATTGTTGGAATTGATTTGTCAGGCTCTTCTGTGGATGTCGAAGTGGAGGTGACGCAGGTAGAGAGTCCTCAGCTTACGCAGAATAAACGAGCAGTAACGGAGCCCGTAAGGGTTCGGATTGGGAATTCTAACCAGTTCAAGCAAAATGGTTTGGAGATGCCGCCTGCCGAAAGCGATAGCGTGACGATAACACTCCGGCAGCAATTTGACGGGGATTATGACAACGGTTTTTTTCTGCTGGATAGTGGTTTGCAGGAAGAGGCAGCTGTGTTGTACGCAAATGGAGTACAGGGCACCTTTGTAGATCCAATTGCGGGGAAAGAGATGATGGTGTTAGAACATGAATTTACACTGCCTGCCGGAATCAGTTTTGAACTCACCTATGCACTGGCAGTTCGTAATTCTGAATGTGGCAGTGAGGATCGCTCGCTGTATGAACTTCCCGGAGTCCTGAACGGAAATAAGCCTCTGATTTTAATACATGGATGGCAACCGCATAAAGTTCGCTGCAGTGATTTTGCAGACTATGACCCGGTAGAGGGCCTGTTTGAGGGACTGATACAAGAACTGCAGGGTGATCCAGAGATTAGTTCAACCTATAATCTTTACGTCTTCAAATATACATCCAACACACCGGTGCTGAGTAACAGTGAGGCCTTGTGGCAACAAATGAACGAAATGGGGCTGGCGGATAAGAAGCCTGTTTTGATAGGCCACAGCATGGGAGGGCTCGTTGGCAGAGGGTTGATCGCCAAGCATGGGGATGGAGTTCTTGATGGTTTGATTACTCTTGGCACTCCGCATGAAGGCTCACCAATGACAATTGTAGCTCAAACACTAAACAACCTTGATAAGGGTGCATTATGTTTAATTGATTTTAGATATTGTTTTGGATTTAATACTCGTTCTGAAATAATACCTGAAACATCAGGTTTCCTTGATCTTGATCCACAAAGCCAATTAATAAATGAATTTAGAGCATTAGAAGGAAGTTCCGATCACATATTTACCGTTGCAGGTCGGCTACACTCTCGATCTGAAGCAAGTAGCTTCGTTTATAGACAAGGATATTCCATATTGAGTTACGGGGACTCAAAGTACAGCGAAAATGACGGAATAGTGCCCATGCAAAGCGCTATCCCTTCCTGGTCAGGCTTGAGGGAAATTTTGGAAGCCCATGATCACTCTGAGGTGGTAACCGGCGTTGGTTCCAATGCGAGTAGTGTATTTGGTGCGATATCACCAGTTCTAAAAAACATGCAGGACACTGGCGAATGGCATCGAGATACCGAAACCGAAGTAGTCGAGGTCTTCAATCCGGCAACAGGCCGCACTTGGATGGACCGCAACTTGGGCGCTTCGCGCGCGGCGACCTCTTCCACCGACTCGCAGTCCTACGGCGACTTGTATCAGTGGGGGCGCCCAGCCGACGGACACCAGTTGCGCAATTCACCGACAACTTCCACATTGAGCAGTTCCGACCAGCCCGGCCATGGCAGCTTTATCCTTGCACCCAATAGTCCATACGACTGGCGCAGCCCGCAGAACGATAATCTATGGCAGGGGGTAAACGGGGTTAACAATCCATGTCCGGCGGGCTACCGATTGCCCACCGAAGCCGAGTGGGAAGAAGAGCGCCAAAGCTGGAGCAGCAGCAATGCGGCCGGGGCTTTTGCCTCTCCGCTGAAACTGCCCATGGCGGGCTACCGCGGCAGCAGCAGTGGTTCGCTCGTCCCTGTCGGCGCCGGCGGCGACTATTGGTCCGGTACCGTTTCCGGTACGTACGCGCGGGTACTGTTCTTCAATAGCAGCTATGCCGGCATGTTCAGCGACGGCCGGGCGGACGGATTCGCTGTGCGTTGCACTAAGGATTAACACCACTTTGACACTTTGCCTGACCGTTCCGCAGGACGGGCAGGCGCACCAAACCCGCGTAAGCGGGTCGAATTTTAGCAGTTTTTCACACCCATGGACCGGGAGCCTGCAATAGGCCGTCTCACCTTTGCCGGAGAAAAAAAGCCGCAGACCGAAGGCCACGGCTCTTTGCTGGTGGTTGTTATGTTTGCATACAACATGTTAGCTCACTGCTCAAAATCGCAGCCGGCCCTGTTACGTGTGGATAGCCCAGCCTGTTTGTGGCACAAGGCTGACCGAGAACGTGGGTGAGGCGCCATTGCCTCCGCCATCATGGGTGTCGTGATAGATGACCCCGCCATGCAGCAGGCATTGGTTGTTATTATCCATCACGGCAAAGTTCAGCGACAGTGGAGCAAAATCAGGCGTCAGAACAACCTCATTGCCACTTTCTTCATGTCGGGCCAACCGCGCCATAACGCCGGTGATATTCTCATGCAGTCCG
>PWNZ01000105.1 GCA_003564135.1 Candidatus Cloacimonadota bacterium | reverse complement strand
GTTTCCTCATCTTCGGGATCGATATAATCCCATTCATCCTCTACTGCCGCTATGGGATATAATCTGATCGTCATCTTAAAGTCTTCACCCCTATATCTAAGTGCACCGCCGCCAAAATCAACCTCAAAATGGTCCAGGAAATTCGGATTATTGCTGTTAATCTGCTCAGCTATCCAGAAAGGATCACTTTCATGGTCTTCAAATTCGTCAAAACTATATTGGCCAACTACAGCCCTGGGACCCAAATCGTTCCTGCTAAATCTAAACTCCATAGTCGTTAAATGAACGGCATAATTCCAACGGGGACGAAATGTATACTGGATATATTTGTCAGGCGGATTATCAGGATCAAATCCTTGCTCCGTTGTCCACAAAGTATCGGCAACATACCCTATCCGCGAATTGTTACCATCCAAACCGTCCATAAATTGAATAGTCGCTAATGTATCGGACTCAATGTCCGTTACATCCATTAAATAAAAGCTGGCATATTCTGTTCCCGATGTGTTCTGGAAATCCCAGAATATCAGTTCTTCGTCTTCCGGCTGCCCCCACATTAGACAAACGGAGAGCACAACCATCATCACTAATGCTGTCTTTTTCATCCTAACCTCCTTACTTTGGTTCTAGAAAGATACCTATTATTGACATTCATCTACCCTACTTATTGTTCGTAGTATTCAATTTACACCAAATTAATCGTTCCAGTTAATCTTCACAAGCAAATTGTGTCAAGCTTATTCTCAACTCCAAATAATACAACATTAACCGGTTAAACCTGTTTTAAACCCAGATAATGCAGTTACAGTGACTACACCGTGGCATTGTTTTCCATAAGTGTACCGGAACGCTGCATTCATGGCTTACACTTACCCATAAGTTTTACCTCCACGAAGTGTAGATAATCTATGTATGGATATTTTGCAATGTATTTCCTAACTGTTCATATCACTTTTGTAGTAAAAATTTAAACCAGAGCAAGTTTACCCCGTGAACCGAAGCGTAGCGATCTCGACGAGGGACGCAGCAAATTCAGCGTTCCGGAAATCTACTGCATTATTTTAGGTTAAATTTCTCTGAGACTTAACAAACGCTGATTTTTTGCTCTGTCAGTTCAAATTGTCAGACAATTGGGGAAACAACTCTATTATCCTGGATGAATCGGTATTTTTGTATTCCCCGGTGCTTGAGAATGAATTATTAACATAACACAAAAAAGGGAGTTCCTTTTTTGTAAGGAACTCCCTGCTGTATTTATATCTGAGTATTGCTTTTTATTTCAGTAGTATAACCTTTCTGTGTCCGGAATAAGTATCCGTCTCCATCTTAATCAGATAAACGCCACTAGTTGCCGGATTACCACGATCATCAAACGAATCCCAAACTACCGAATGTCTCCCTGCATCAAGCTGTTCGCTCAACAGAGTCCTTACCTTCTGACCGGCAATGTTATAGACAGTCACTTCGGTATGACTCGGTTCGTGCAACGACATCTGAACTGTAGTCTCGGGGTTGAATGGGTTCGGATAATTTCCGGTTATGGCTGTCACAGCCGGAATTGCGTCATCATCTTCTATGCCGGTAAACACTATTTCGATCGTTTCTGAAGGATCAGATAACCATTGATCAACACCATAAACAGCTCTTATGTAGTAGGTATAGTCGTTACCACCGGTTGTGAATGTGTCAAAATGCTGTTCATTAGTGCTGTTAGACATGTGTCTATCATCTCTGTAAATCTGATACCGAATCAAGTCTCCGAAGAAATCATGTGACTCAGGAAGCGGATCCCAACTTAAGCGGATACCATTATTCTCAATAGAACCTTGCAGACCATGAGGTACGGGAACTTCCGGAATACCCGTTGTAAATCCCCAAACTCCTGACCAATAACTCTCTTCTTCACCACTGACAGCTTTTACTCGCCAGAAATAATCAGTATCATAGTCTAAATCTTCAACTGTCAGGCGATTGTCTTCGACATTTTCCAAAAACAGTATCTCTTGCTGATTAGCAAACTGAACTACATAATAATCAACATCCAAGACATCGTTCCAGACAAGTTGAACGTCTGTGTGAAGACCTGTTGCTTCATTAGCAGGTGCTGCTAAATGAGGAACCGGTATTCTCTCGGGAGCTTTGATATTGAAGAAATGTAATGTTTGACGGGTGAAGTTGTAATCCTGATTCTCCAATTCTGCCCAGACCTCAACATTGTGAGCGCCAACCACATCCGTATCAGTAAAGGTTGCCCGGTATAATCCCGGTTCCACCTCGTTAAAATCAATTGGAGTAGGTTCGTTGTTACGGCGTCTTTCTATGCGGCGGCTAACTGTTCTTTCCGGCTCATAGTCGGCGAATGGTGTACCTGAAACGTCAAAATAGCTACGGTTACGGGCATCTTCTGCCGGCTTAGTAACTTCGGCTCTCACAGTTGCACCACTGATGGAACCAGAGTTGTCTCCAAGGGTCAGATCAATGTCTATTGGCTCTCCTGTAACCGCCTCTTTATGAGTCCATTGGTCAACATTCAGCTCAATATTCGAATTACCCCAGGCGCTCACGGTGTATGATCTTTCATCAGGTAACCTGTTAGCAACAACAGATAACCTCCATAAACCGGGTTCTGGCTTGAATATTTCATACTTGGCAGAAGCAAATGAATCACGGTAGTCAATACCGAGATTATTCTGTGCTGCTAGAGGTGTTATCTCCTTTCCTGAGGGACTTATGAGTCTGAAATCGATATCAACATCATGTCTTTCTGCCCGCTTGCTCTGTGTCTGCATCAGGAATTTTATTCCTCCGGTTTGCTCGTCTACGACAACATCGTGCCAGTCTCTCTGGCCCGTAGACATGGATTGCCGTGCAAAGTAACTTTGTTGCAACTGCTCAATACCTTGCAAGTAGAGGTGACCGTAAAGCTGGCCTAAAGTCTCTTCGTCCGGTGAGTTTACCCAAAGTCCGCCGGTAACTTGAGCTATTCTTTGCATCAGGGGAATATCACTGTACCCACCAAGTGTAATTGTATATACCGATATTGAATCATCTATAGCATATGGTTGAGGTTGTGCGGGATTGCCCGGACGAACACCAAGATCTAGTGCATGTCGAGCCATCGGATCCCAGTTGTCCCATCCATCGGATAAAAGAATTATCGCTGCTTTACCCGGCTTTTTGCCGTGGGCATCATATAACTCCTGAGCTGCAACGTACAAACCTGAACCTATACTCGTCCTGCCATCGGGGTAATCGATATCGTCCATTTCATCGAGAATATCATCGCGATAAACCGTACTGTCCGGATTAGCCGTCCTCTCGAACCATAACTGACTCAACTTGCCGGCATTTTCATCATACATTTCCCACTCAACTTCTGCGTGTATGTCATCTGCGAAACTTCTTACTGCAAAACTGACAACCGATACAGCATCCAGATCAGGCATTATGACCTCGACTAAATCTTGTGCGGTGGATAATGCATCATCCCAATAATCTAAACCAAAATTCTGATCGCCCATACTACCGGTTCTGTCTAAAGCCAAAGCAACTGCCGGGAAAGGTACGATAAATCCGTTCACTCTGAAATTATTCATCATTAAAGTCGGCCAGGTTTCCTCATCTTCGGGATCGATATAATCCCATTCATCCTCTACTGCCGCTATGGGATATAATCTGATCGTCATCTTAAAGTCTTCAC
>PWNZ01000243.1 GCA_003564135.1 Candidatus Cloacimonadota bacterium | reverse complement strand
TGATAAACTTCCGTAACTGGTCAATACCTTCTCCAATCAGTCCTCGCGGCATTATTGCTCCTTTCTGGGATGACTTGAAGGGCAAGCCGGATGTTGGAGATTCATTGCGAGTAGCCTATCATCATGATGAGACGAACAACCGTTTCATTGTTACCTGGCTTGATGCTTATAATGTGGTAAATATAACTCCTGAAGGTAAAGAGAAGATTCAGTTGATATTAGAGCCTCGCGTAGATAACGATGGTGATCTTGTCTTCCAATATCATACCGTATGGAATCAGAACCGGGATAGAAACTTCAGCACGACCGGTATTCAATCTCCATGCAATACTATTGGATTACAGTATTCATTCTTCAACACTTATCCACCATCGGCTACTCCTATACAAGAAGGTATGGCGATCAGAGTTACTACCGATCCTCCCGATCCCTATACAGTTGTCAGAGATGCTACCATGCCGTCTTTGGAAGTTAATTTGCGACAAAACTATCCCAATCCCTTTAACCCGGAAACGGTTATAGAGTTTGATTTACCTCAAGCTGCTCCGGCATCCTTAGAAATCTATAATGTTAAAGGACAAAAAATAAGGACTTTAGTAGCTCAAAAATTAAACCAAGGTAATCATCAAATAGTTTGGGATGGCAGAGACGACAGCAACAGAGAGGTCGGTTCAGGTGTTTATTTATATAAATTAAGAACACCATATCAAACAGAAAGCAGAAGAATGATTATGATGAAATAGTAAGCTGCTTCTTTTCAACGCTCATTGATAAGTGGCGATGAAAGCAGAACTTTAATCATACATCTTAGAATTAATAAACAGTTATATTCTTAAAGGCACAGGCAAACGTCTGTGCCTTTTTATTAGTAATCTTTTCAAGACGTAAGTCCGGATTCCCTGACTTCAAATTACCCTTGAGGTTCGGAGGTCTGATAATATCATAGCACGATACCCATTAAACACTATAGATATCCTAATGGTTAGTAATTAAAATAAACACCAAGAGTTAACGAAACATCTTTTCATTACGTTCGTGTGATTGAGGTAATACGAATTAACTTGATTTGATGACTCATTTTAAAGATATTTCATGTAAACCCCGTCATAAATTGGTGGCTTTATTTGTTTGATTATCAATAAGTAGCGAATTTTTATTGCCAACAACTATGTTCATTTATATGCTTGCATCACCTGTGGTTCCACAACTTGGAAAGGTTAGTTATTATTGTATCTTTAATCCATAGTTCTCGTAAGAAGTAATTCAGAGGCATAAGTCAATATTGGAACGCTTCTTGCTTAACTTATTGTATGATCAGAGCAACACATTTTAAATACCTGTGTGTTAAACTAATGTTAAGGAATTTCTTTATGGCTTAAGAAAGTATGAGGTTTAATAAACCTTAAGGCGAATTAATCTAAGGAACCATTTTAATTATTTTCGGAGGAGTTATGAAAAGGATAGTATTTTTACTCATATTGTTAATCACTTCAACGTCAATTAGTTGGTGTTTACAGCAAGAGGTTATGCAGGTTTCGGATAATAGGGTAAATGTAAGCATAAATGCTGACTATTTAACGATCAAAGAAGCTGAATCTAATGATGAATGGGTTGCATCTCATACTGTAGCTTTGTTAGCAGAAGATGTAGATATAGTCATTAATAAGCTTATAGTAGGCTTATATGACAGTGAAGGAGAAAAAGTTGAACAAACGGTTTATTGCCAAACAGAAAGTGAGAATCAATTAGAAGAACTTGTGTGTAACCTATCCGGCAGGATTTACATGTCAAATGCATTTATTTTCAGGGAGATGTATGGTTTCAGCATCCATACTGAGTTGATTACAGAAGAAAATGGCTTGTTTAGTATAATTGAAACTGTTAACTATGATATTGTGGGACAGGGTAGTAGAAGATTGCCGCAAGGCATTTCCGAAGTGTTTCTGCCTTCTTATAAAGCATTAGCAGATAATTTTTCTACTTCTTATATGGTAAACCTACCTTTTCAGCAGCCGTCATTGTTGATTATCAGTCACGAAGATATTGATGTCGGAATAATAGATTACTTTGTCCGATGGAAGCAAGAAAGAGGTATGAAGGTTACAGTTGTAAACAAAAGTGACATAGGGCATAATGCACAGAACGAAAATATCCGGGACTATATAAAAGACTATTACCGGCAAGCAGAAAATAAACCCGATTATCTTCTGCTTATTGGCGATGCCAGAGGTGGCAATTATTATATGCCTACTTTCTTTCAATCACCACAGCAAGATGCTACTGATCTCCCTTATGGTTTGATGAATGATGATGATTATTTTCCGGATATTTTGGTAGGAAGAATGTCAGTCGATACGAGTTACCATTTGGCAACCATTTTCAATAAAACCGTACATTATGAAAAAAAACTTTGTTTGGAATTTTCAGACTGGATGAAGCGAGCATTGATTGTTGGAGGTTATGGGGCTATATTGCCCGAACCAATCATACAGACTTCAACGTTGATTGCCGAGCTGTTAAGTCGTTCGGGATATGAAGAAGCAATAGAGATATACTTCGGTGAAGAGGATCCGACAAACAGAATTTCCGAAGCTTTGACTAACGGAGTGCAGTATGTTAATTTCTTAGGTCTAAGTGATGCTAATGGTTGGCATTACCCACAATTCTTCAGATCACATTTAGCCGAAACATACGGAGGAATCATGACTCCCATAGTGACTTCGTTTGGTCCACATACCGGTGACTTTGCTAATCCTAATATTGCTCCTTGTTTTGGTGAATATTGGATGAGAATGGGAACACCTTCTTCTCCTAATGGTGCGGTTGCATTTTTTGGGCCTTCGGAGCTTTATACCGGCACAGAATATAATAAATTACTCAGTAGCGGTTTTCATTGGGGAGTTCAAAAAGAAGGTATCAGATCATTTGGGGCAGCTTCTTTAAGAAGTAAGATGGAAGTTTATCGTAACTTTCCTCTCAACCGCGGAGCAGGCGACTGGGTAGAGCATTACTTTAAGGTTTATAATGTACTGTCCGACCCGACATTGAATATGTGGGTGCTCATTCCTGAGGAAATGAATATTGATATTCCGCAGCAAATATCCAGTGCAGCTTCTCACATCGAATTCGATACTCCCGGTTTAGAAGGGGGATACGTCACAATAACAAGGAATCATGAAGATTATAAGACCTTCAGGATAGACGGTGACTATGTATTTATTCCCTTGGAAGAGGTTAGCCAAGAAGATATTTGGATAACCGTTTCCAGGGAGAACTATCTTCCCGTGCAGCAGACTATAGAAGTAGTGCCGGAAGAAGCTATTGCTATGGAAGATTATAACTTTGGAGACAGTAATATCCTTCCTGGGCAAGAGATTACTCTCAATGTTACCTTAAGAAACCACAGTGATTCTGAGATTAGTGATGTTTCTGTAGATCTCACAACACCTACCGGAGATTATGTGGATATAATCGATGGAAATGACAGTGTAGGCAACATAGTGGCTAATGGAACAGCCGGCGGTAGCTTTACCTTCATGATTGATTCCGATTGTCCGAGAAACACTGCTATTCAGTTTTATCTTAACATTTCACCGACGGACAATACGGCCAAGATACAATCTATTGTGGGAGGATTATTATTTACTATAGACTCTCATGAGGTAGATTCGGCTAATGATGTTCTTGATCCCGGTGAATCGGCAGATATTCAAGTTACAGTTA
>PWNZ01000281.1 GCA_003564135.1 Candidatus Cloacimonadota bacterium | reverse complement strand
TATAAATTCGTGAAATCCAGTCTGATCTACCCAACTTCGCTCCAGACGCCACCGCATAACCGTCACTTCATCAATCCCTCTTCCCTTAACCATCTCTTTAAATTAGTGCTTTTTCGTGTAATTCGTGGACAAAAAAAAACAACCTCCATTCTCAATTCAACTCCAGACGCCACCATTGTTCAAAGCATATCTTAGTCTGAGCGCCGTTGCGTTCAGCCAATTATTCATTATTCATTATTTTTTATTCACCATTCAACCTCCAGACACCACATCCGTTCAGAGCTCGTCAGAGCTGGCAGCTCTGACGAGCTCTGAACATCTCCTATTTAAGTTTTTAAATGCCTTTCGGTCAAGATACCGCATCATCGCCCTGAAACACAGACCTGGCAGGTCTGTGAACATTTCCGTAATGACCGCATTAAAACTCCCAACGCCACATCCTATCGATTCTCTCAACCCTAAACTATCTTCCCCCCCCCTAATTTACTATTCTACTGTTCAACTGTTCAACTCTAAATTCTCTTTTCTCTCCGCTCTTAGCCCTTCGCTCTCTGCCCTACCCCTTCCCCACTCCTTTAACCACACATCCCAGCCTTTTATATTCCGCGACCTTTGCATCGTTTAAAAAGTTTGAGCAATCCATTATCAGCGGCTTCTTTCCACTCATTTGTACAATATTTTCCGGCCGGTAGTCTTTATATTGTTTATGCCCTACTGCATAGATAATGACATCGGCATCTTTCACCGCTTCTTCTATATTATCATGCACGGGAACATTTTCCATCTCTGCCCAATATTCCACGTAAGGATCATGAGCATGCACAATAGCCCATGATTCATTCAGCACTTTCACCAACGTTTCAGATGGAGAGTGCCTCGTATCACCCAAATCTTCCAAATAAGAAACACCTAATACAGCTATTTCTAAATCTCTCAAATCGGGGAACACCTGTTTTATGAGATCCACGGTATGTAGCGGCATAGTATCGTTGATATTGACAGCATTGATAGCCATATCCAGGGAACCTTCCAAGTCGAAAATTGCCTCCATCGACCAATTAGCCAATACCGGATCTTTAGTCAGACAATATCCACCCACACCAAGGCTCGGACGCAGCAGATTATCATGAGTTCCTTTTCTTTTTCTGATAGCATCACGCACTTTAAAGATATCCACTCCTATCTGTTCGGCGAACTTAGCCCATTCCAAGGTAAGGGCTATGTTGGTAGCGCGATATGAGTTTTCCATAACTTTAGCCATTTCCGAGGCATTTGTGTTTTCCAGTTCGGTCAGAGGATATTGTTCGGTATCAAGCACATCTTCCAGGAACTGACGTGCTAATTCTTTACTTTTCTTGTTAACTCCCGAAAATACCCGCCAAAAGTTTCTTATAGATTTAACATAATTTGCTCCGGGCATGACCCTTTCGTATGAATGAGCGATTAATGGCGGATTTTTAACAACATCTATTCCTCTGTTGGCCAGTTCTTCTTCGATAATCGGTTTAACTACTTTTTCACAAGTTCCCGGAGGCACGGTTGTTTCAACTAATATCAGGCAATCAGGCCGAATATGTTTACCCAGAGTGCGCATCCCGTCTCTGAATGCGGAAAGGTCGCAATAGCCGCGTTCTGCTTCTCCGAATGCCGGTTTAGTAGCGTCTAACTGTATATCAACCACTACGATATCAGCTACTTCAAAGGCATAGTTACTCCATGTAGCTCTAAAAGTTTCTTTTTCTTTAACTGTACGGTGAAATATTTCCGGCACTTCTTTATCCGATGAATTGACGGGAGGAACGCCGCTGTTTATGATCGGAACTTTCCAGAATGATCTCACGGAAGCTCTTTGCTGACCATGAACATAATATATGGGGTTACCATCATTATCTTCAGCATCGGCAACTACTGCTGCCATTACGCATCCAACGAATCCCATTCCTTGCACGGCAACTATTTTTCTGCCCTGCTCTCTTTGTTTTTTTGTAATATCTTCTAACAATAACCTTTCTTTTCTGCTTTCTTCTTCGTCGGGCAGAAAATATTCTACCCCGTTGGGTGACAATGAAATATTCTTCATAAATAAAAACTCCTCTTTAATTTTTGTTATTTTTTAAATAATATTAGTTTACGCTTCTGCTTCCTTTTTCTCTGCTTCTTTTTGTCCCCGTTCACCTTTCACTGTCCATTATTCATTCTCTTCGCCCTCTGCTCTCAACTATTCGACTAATTCAACCACGTATTCTTGCTTCCCCTCCTCCGGCTTTGTCCCTAATCTACTATTTAACTTTTCTACTGTTCTACTCTTTCCAATTCTAAATCCTACATCCTAAATTCTAAATTGACCTTATCCGTGTTTCCTTTCTCTTTTTCCCTCTCAATTCCTTTCTCCTACTCTACTACTCAACGATTCAACTGTTCTACGAATCAACTAATTCTACAACGAACCAATCACTACGCTTCAAGTTCATCCAGTTCTGCTTCAATCTCTTCGACGGTAGGCAGTGAAGGTTTAAGATTTTCGGGTAAAACACGTGAAATATAGTATTCACTAACTCCAATCGGCTTGTGCGTATCTTTCAATGCATATTCTACTACTGTTTTACGTTTTGATTTACAAATCAATATTCCTATGGTAGAGTTGTCTTTTTCTGCTTTCAGAATGCTATCCACGGCGGAAATATAAAAGTTGAGTTTGCCGACAAACTCGGGTTTAAAATTTACTGTTTTCAATTCAACTACTACATAACAGTGCATTTTGACGTGATAGAAGAGCAGGTCTATGTAAAATTCTTCATCATCAACTGTAATCCTATATTGCCTTCCGATAAAGGAGAAACCTGTGCCGAGTTCAAGCAAGAATCTACTGACTTGTCGTGTCAAAGCATTTTCCAGTTCTTTTTCGTCGTAATGCTTTTTCAAAGACAAAAAGTCAAAAATATAGGGATCTTTTAACGTTTGTTGGGCAAGATCAGATTGTGGTGACGGAAGTGAGGTTGAAAAATTTGTCAGTGACTTACCTTCACGTCCGAAAAGGTTACTTTCTATATGATGGGTTAATACGGAGCGAGACCAGTTATGTTCAATAGTATTTCGCACGTAGAACACAGCTTCTTCATGGTTTTTGCTTTTGGAGATTATAAGCAGATTATGTCCCCATGGTATTTGCAAAACAAGCTGTTTGACGCTTTGGGCAACAGCTTGTTGCCCTTTGTCTTTTTCGGTGTTCCAGAAAAGATACCATTGGCGGATATATTTTACATTTCGAAGAGAAAAACCTTTCATATCCGGAAACTCATCCTGTAAGTCTTTGCTCATTTGAGAGAGAAACCCGTCACCCCATTGGGTAGTTTTTTGTTTCTCTACGATTTGCCGAGCTATTTCCCAGTAAAGAGTTATAAGTTCCCTGTTTACTCTAACAGAAGCCTTTATCTGAGCAGATTGAATTCGTTCCTTGAGTTGACAAATAAAAATAACATAACCTTTATCTTTTTTCAATAAACTATTCATTCAAATTCCTCTATTTCATCTGCCTACTGTGCGAAATCTTTTCTTTCCCATTTCACCGGGTTGTTACCATTAATCCTAAATCCTACATCCTAAATTCTAAATTGACCTTATCCGTGTTTCCTTTCTCTTTTTCCCGCTCAATTCCTTTCGGTGCCTTCGGTGTCTTTCGGTGGCTCCTATTTTCTGCTTTTTTTTTAATTCTAAATCCTACATTCCG
>PWNZ01000082.1 GCA_003564135.1 Candidatus Cloacimonadota bacterium | reverse complement strand
CGACAGCACCATGGAGAAATTGGAGTACCACGAACTTAAATCCTTATGTTCTTAAGACCTATCCGTATTTAAGTTGGCAGGAAGGCCCGGGAGAACATAATTTTCCTGAATATGAAGATGCACCCTCCGATTCAACCCACGTTAAGTTCTTCAGTGAAGAGCGTTTGTCACATTGGGATTCCTTTCCTCGTTTGGAAGAATATGATAACTGGCCCTACACGGTTGAATTATTAGATACTCTGACAATTTGTCAACATACCGGCATTGAAAAGGTTTATAAGACTCCTGAAGATAATATAGTGTATAGGTATGACTGGGAACCTCCTGAATGGGACCCTGAAGGCAACGTAACATTTAACCGTTGGAAAGGTTATAAACTCGAATTCGTAGATAATTGCCCTGACCCTCAAGAAGACTGGTATTTACAGGTATCGGGAGAAAGATTAGCTCCCGAGACACCGGTATCTTTAGAGCCTAATCAGCAGAATTGGGTAGGGTATTTTCTGCTCGATACCCAAAACCTCTTAGATGCCATAGACCATATAAAAGACGATATTTTATATATAGTTGGTCAGGATGGCGGATATTATTGGAACGGAAATTTTTGGGAAACTACCTATCCTCCGCCTAACGCATACTATGGTAAGATGTACAAAATAAAATTGCGACCGGGTGTCGGAGGATTCAATTTTACCTGGGACTCAAATCGAGCTAATCACGATTTAGAAGGGGAAGACATCTTCTATCGACCTAAGCCGGAATACTTCTCATACAAAGACGGCCACACTTATGAGGAGTTTTTCATTGAATCTATTGAAAATGATAGAGATATAAAGGAAATAGGTGTTTTTGCCGGTGAAGAGTGCGTCGGCGCATCTGTTTTCAATGGTGAATATCCTGTAAGTATCTTGGCATATACCAATGAAACTAACCCCGGCAGTGAAATCAGCTTTGTTTTCTACAAAGGTGAAAGACAAGAACCTGAAAGAGTAAGTATGGTTTATGCCCGCTGCAACATTACCGGTGAATATACTTTGCAGACTCTTCGACCCATGCAACAGATTTATACCCTTGTTAGAGTTGGTGAGGATGATACCCGCAGTGATGTTACGGCACCGCAAATTGTAATGGGCCAGAACTATCCAAATCCGATGATTATGGGTAAAGCCGGTAGTACAGAATCGAGTATTACTCGTACGAGATCGGCAGCCGGCATCACGACTCAAATACCTTTGTATATCCCTCAAGCGATGGACGTAACCATCACTATCTACAATATAAAAGGACAGAAAGTGAGAGAAGTCGTGTCGGGTAATTTCCCCGCCGGTGAACATAGATTTGAATGGAACGGCAAAAACGAACGAAACCAACCGGTAGCATCAGGTATTTACTTCTACCGGCTTGAAAGCGATATTGAAACCATCAGTAAAAAGATGCTGATTATCAGATAACAAAATACTATATAGCAACACGGATGGAACGGATAAAACAGATTATTAATAATCCGTATAAATCTGTTTAATCTGCAAAATCCGTGTTGCCGTTAAATAATGGGGCAGGCGCGGTGCCCTGTCTGTACAAACTGTTAGGGAGTAACAATGAAAAGCATACTAATACTATTCAGCCTGATCATTTTCAGTTCTCAGTTCTCAATTCTCTATTCCACATTGTGGGAAATAAAACAGGACGGCACTGGTGATTTTACTACTATTACTGAAGGGATTAATGCAGCAAGCAGCGGTGATACGGTTCTGGTTTATCCCGGTACTTATTATGAGAACCTGGAAATCGATGATAATAACATCGTACTTACAAGTCTCTACGGTTTCGAAAGTGAAAACAGAAGGTATATCAGAGAGACAGTCATTGACGGAAATCTAAATGGAAGACCGGTTGTTATTATTTGGGAAAAAGAAACAAACGGGACCGTACTGAACGGTTTTACTATCCAAAATGGTTTAAGCAATCAGGGAGGAGGTATATTTATACGTCGCACCTCTCCTACAATCAGTAACTGTCATATAAAAAATAACATTGCCAATCGTTTCGGCGGAGGCATGAATATCGCATTTTCTTCTGCCGTTGTCAAAGGCTGTATTATAGAACATAACCTCGCCAATGGTGGTGGTGGAATATGCCATTGGGATGATGGTAATGCCTTTTTTGCCGGGAATACTATCAGACATAACCGGGCAATGTCAGCTAATGGTGGTTTTATGGCTTGGGGAGCTGTTTTATGCGACACCTCTTTGAACAGTATCTATCTTAACTATGCCGGAGATACCGTCAATGACCTCTCTTTACGAGAGATGACTCAACAATCGGTAGTAGTTGATACATTCACTGTTCTTGAACCCGACCCCCATTCTCAATATCTGATAACCTGGCTACAGGCTTTAGAAGCCGGTACTTACGATTTCACTGCTCTCAACAGCAAGATTGAACCTGTTGCCTCCGATCTCTATGTCGCGACCGACGGTTGTAACTCCAACAGCGGGCTTACTCCCGAAGAACCTTTGCAGACGATTGCCTATGCTATGTCCCGGATAAAAGCCGATGGTCCGGAAAGGAAGAACATCTTCGTTGCCGAAGGTATCTATTCGCATTCCTTGAACAATCAGGCTTTTCCGATGCAGGTTTTATCCAATGTCAATATCATCGGAGAAAGCAAAGAGAATACTATCATAGACCTTGAGCATAACGGCTGGGCATTCAGTGCGCTTGTAGCAAACAGGGTTGCGACATCGGGTCCTGATCAAAGGTACAAGTCAAATTTCTCAATCAGAAACTTCACCATAAAAAACGGTGGTCACCGCGATATCAAGTTTAATACAATGAATTGCGGCATTCGTTTTAATTCGGTACAGGATTACGAATTAGAAAATATAAATTTTATAGGTAGTGCACCGGACAGCAGGGGGGATATTTATTCTTCTTATGGTGCAAATTTCTTGTGGAAAAATCTCAATCTCTATGATAATATCGGTGGTCATGGTATTTTTTTACTTGTATGTGGAGGAGGAGTTTCCGATACTTTAAAATTTCATCTGGAAAATATCCGGATCAACAGCCATGGTTACGGTGTTGGTGAAGGAGAAAGCGGAGGAATGTCAATGTACATCAGTGTCTTGCATAATGTAGAAAAACCTGTTGACGGTACCATAGTCAATCTGGAGATAACTGATGGTGAAATAAGCAATATTGATCCGTTTTGGGGAGATTTTCCTTACAGCCATTTTTGGTTTGAGTCGGATAGAGATAATCATGAAAGAAGATTGCGTTTAATCAATTCTACTATAGGAAACAATCGAGCCGTCAATAGAATACACGGCGGTGGAATGCTTTTTGATGGGCATGTAGAAGCAGAAATAATCAACTCCGTTGTTTACGGAAACAGACCTGATAATTTGGTGATCAGTAATTGGCGCCATCATCCGATGGATATCCATTTCATCAATTCTATACTTGAAGGAGGATTAGACGAGATAAAATACTATCGTAACAGCCAAGCAAATGTTAGTATGTGTGATTATAGTATGGATATTAACCCTCTTTGGATAAGAGAGAATGATTATGGGATATACCCTTATATGCTGTCTGAAGATTCACCGGCCCGCGGGGCGGGGACGTTGGATATACCTGACTTTGAGTTTCCGGAATATGATATAGCAGGTAATCCCAGGATAGTTGATGGTAAGATAGATATGGGGGCATATCAATATTATAAACCAACAACGAGCATCGAGG
>PWNZ01000234.1 GCA_003564135.1 Candidatus Cloacimonadota bacterium | reverse complement strand
TTTCCAGCGGATTAAGAGTCTGCCTCGAATACTGACCGGTATCAAAATCTTTTAACAGTGCCGTATCATATCTTTCATAACTGTCATCGTCCAGATAAAGAACAAACGACATTGCTTCATTACGATGAGCATCGTTGGTATAAGCTAATATCTCTAAAGGATAACTATCTGCAAAGACCGAAGCACCGACACAGATACCGTCAACATATACACCGATCTCGACTACATCTTCATCATCTGCAATGTCTGCTATAAAAATTGATTCATAATCAGGACCGTAAGATATATCGAAATGCTTAGGGCTCGGTCTCGGAGGAGGCTGACGTTCGGATGAAGATCGACCTTGCGGAATATTCCACTGAACATTTGTAATTGGTTCATCAACAGTGTCCACAAGAGTAATTTTGTACATTTTCCCATAAAAAAGATTGAGATTGACTTCTCCAATCCATCCTCCGTTAAAACGATATACAGCACCATACTGACCTTTTATAGATTGAATTTGATCCAAAACTTCTTCGTCAAAAGCATCTTCATAGTCTTGCGGTGTAGTCAGAAAATATCCTATCCAGTTTTCGTTTTGTATAAAGTTACCATTATCCCATTCACCTGGATAGAGCGTGAACTCCGTCTCAGGATCCTTTCTTGATCCATAGGCAGGCAAATTGTAGAAACCGGGAGTTGCATTGTAATCATCACTTATACGCACCTTATACCCTTTTGTGGAACAGAAGGTGCCGATATCATCAGGATCCCAAGGATTCAGGTACAATCTTGCCCACACCATTTCGTCTGGCTCCGGAACAGGAGGATTCTGGCCGTCATAGTGCTGTACCCGATCAATTATTGCGTATTCGTTAATTTGATGACCAACCAAATGAATCCAAGCTAATGGTCTCAAAGCCTCTTCGGCGGTTTGCTCTTCTTTGGGAGTTTCTTCAAGGAGTTGATCTCTACTTAACCAAGGGAAAGAGACCCAGTACCATTGTTCTTCGCTTCCATCATAATGAATAATTTTGGGAATATCATCTTTATTGACCGGCTCATTGTGTGCAATATTATGACTATGCCAATGAAAATATGGGTAGGTGGGGTGATCAGTACCATCGAGCCAATCATCACTATAGTACCACAAATTGATGCCGAAAACATTGCCCCAGATCCAAGGAATCCACGAATAGTTGTCACGTTGCATCATTCTCACGGTTGTTAAGCCTTTTATTTTTACTTCAGGTATATCATCTCCATTTTCGACATTACCGGATACTTTCGTCCCGGAAGTCTCAATATCCCAATAATTCCCGGTTAATCTAAGCGGCCATTCTCCTTCTTCTACTTCACTAATGTAACCGATGAAGCCTCCTACATTATCTTCTATCAAGTATTCAATTTTTCCGGCAGCGTAACAAATACCAACCCTTGAAAAATCGTCTACATACCCGATCAATCCTCCTACGTAGCCGTCTGACGCATAGACGTCACCTCGAGTTGCATACGAATAAGCGGTTACATAGTTGCCGTTTCCAGGTGTATAGGAAACCCCTTTAGTTTTACCAACTAAACCTCCTACATACTTTCTGCCGGATACGTTACCGGTCGCATAAGTCCCAAATGAAAATCCATCCGCTGCATTCCCGGGGCCAAATCCAAATAGGCCTCCCCAGTCCAGCTCACCAATAGGAATGACCCCCCGACCGGAAGCCACAGCTTCGCCCAAGCCTATTAATCCACCTACTTTCTCAGATGAAGGTGCATTAATATCACCTGTACTATAACAGGACACAATGGGAACGTTCACTACATGTCCAACCAGCCCTCCTAAGCAATGTCCTGAAGTTCCTAAATCATTAACTTCTGCCGACGAGCGAGACCATTGGATAGATGAAAAGATTATTTTGCCGATCAAGCCACCGACATATTTATTTCCAAATACTTGCCCTTCTGACAAGCAATTCAAGACGAAACCTTCAGTTATTTCTCCCGCGAGAACTCCGACCAGACTGTCCCCAACAACCGAAGCATTAGGTAGGTTTATGTTCAACAGATCGCCGGCATCCCAATGGTTTCTTAGTTCAGCATATCCGAACAAGCCTTGATAAGCACTTTGAGGTCTATTGATGAAAAGATTGTTAATTGTATAGCCGGAACCGTCATATAATCCTGTAAAAGGATCAGCAGGGTCTCCGATGGGTTCCCATCCTTCGCCATCGCTAAAGGGTATTATGTCCAAGTCAACATTTGCCCTTTGTCCATAATAGGCTTCCAAAAAATCTCTGACATTATTAAGATGAAAGGCTGACTTTATCAGATACGGATCGAGAGTGGTACCACTCCCCCCGGCAAACCAGAAAAGTGGATAGCCGTTATTATAATTCGGATCTAAATCATCAGCCGCCCATTTATTATCAAAGTCCCAGTTAACATAGGTGGTTGCATCATAAGGATAGGTCATGTCAGCTGTTGTTCTACCATCGCCTGACCAAGAGATTTGCTGAGTTGAGGTATCAATGTCCCAGTAGCAATTTGTTACTGTACCGTTGCAAAAACCTGAAAAACCTCCAGTGTAATGAGATCTTAAGGGCCTACCTCCAACTGGTTCTGTGCGCTGAGGCAGGTCTTCAACCGATCTACCTCCGGAGATACTGACAGTACCTGTGGAGTAACTATCTGTTATTGTACCGCCACTGTTATAAGCAACAAAACCTCCTATGTCGAAAACACCCGAGACATTACCTGATGCATAGGAGTTTATAATCTCACCTCCATTATTGAGCCCCACTAGGCCTCCTGCACCGTTGAAGTCATAATTCGCTCCGTCTTCATTCACAACAACGTCGGCAAGAGAATAGGATTTTTCGATTATACCAACATATTCATCCTCTCCAATAACAATACTGCTATTCTTACCAACAAGACCGCCTGCGTAGGTGTTTTCGTTGTTAGAGTTGTCAGTAGCTTGGGCTAATCCTGAAGATGAACAGTAACGTATTGTACCATAGTTTGTGCCGGCTAAGATTCCTCCATAACTCCTAGGGGTTATCGTAACAGTACCTTCAACTCTAAGATTAATAATGGTTCCAAAGTTTACCGAAATCAGCCCGGCGTTTTCATATCCATCGATAAATTCCAGTCCTGTTATGCTATAACCGTTGCCATTATAATGACCATGAAAGTATACTTCCAACCAATATCCAAAGTTAGATAAATCAATGTCATCAACTTGTATAAAATGCCAATCTGGATTCCAATAATCGTTATAAAAAGCATCAAATAGTTGAGTGGCATATTTAACCTGATACGGGTCTTCGGGAGAACCAATTCCTCCTTCATAGTTTGGGTTTGGCTGTCCGGATAAGGTGGCAAGCGACATAGCTGCCATAAATATAACTAAAAGTAGTGTTAGTGTATATATTCTATTTGTAGTTATCATTTTTAACTCCTATATTTTTGTACTAGCTTGTGGCTTTGCAGCCGGTCGAAGGTTTTATGGAAATAAAACCGTATTATAGGCTGCCGATAAGCAACAGAAAATAGAACCAAACGACACGACAACCTGCTATTTTTAAACCATATCAGTGCCGAAATAGAACATGTTCCTTGACTTCAGCACTAATGCACTTATTGTAACAGGGATGTATGAAGGCCTGCACTTTCACTAAACTGGTTATGTAAAACTGACCTGCAAGTGAATTGCAGGCCGTCCAATGAAGCGGTTCACACAACAGATTATAAGTCTTAGACAGAAATAAGGTAAGAGTAGAAATCCG
>PWNZ01000274.1 GCA_003564135.1 Candidatus Cloacimonadota bacterium | reverse complement strand
TCATTCTTCATTCTCAAAGTCATGAAGGTTACTATGTTTAAATTTTCTCCCACCCCGGTGTAACAAAAAAACAGGTTACACGGGGTAAACAGATTTCTCAGATTCCGCAGATTATGTATAGTGTTCAGAGCATCCTTGCTCTGATTCTTTCCAGACCTGGACCCGGTGAAGTAAAAAAGACGACTTCACAGGTTAAAAAGGCCTGAACACATGCATTTTTAATCATCCACTTGGGTGTCAACTCTCTCACCCTCAACTCTAAACTCTTTCCATCAGAGACTATCAGGTTGATCAGGTCATCAGAGTTCTATATCGGTTACTACTGCATTATTGGAGTTTAACCGGAGACTACAACCACTTGAAACGAAAATATACAGGACTGTCAGCGGAATATTTTGACAGATAAAGCGCTTTGTTTTATTAGATACACACTATTCGCATGTTCTGGATTGTGATTAGGAAAAGGTTGTTGAACCCATTGTAAAATAGGAGGAATAATGGAACAGACATATCTATTAAAGGGGTCGAAGGCAGTGATGACCATGCTACTGCTGGCAGTATCAATGTCATTGGCGGGCAACTTTGGTGAAGCAGTGTTGGTAAATGAAGAACCTGCTCAACCTCCGCAGCCAAATGCATATTTTGGAGGGTCAAACGCAAGTTTATTTCACAACGGTCAGTTTTATACCGTTTATGTAGATTACAGTCGTTGGTTTTGGTCAGAGCAGTTTATATTTGCGAGTTCTCCCATTGGCGACGGGGGTTTGAACTTCGCAAGAACTGCTTTTGACGAGAATGTGGCTCCTGATTACAGAATTTATACAAAGACGGTAGAGCCTGTCATGACTCTAAATTCTCAAGGTAATTATATTGTTGTTTACCCTAAGAATGAAAACAATGAACAGACAGCCCGGTTAAACAATACGCTGCACCGGCTGATTATTGATGATGAAGGAAATATTATTGCCGGTGACAGCCTCTACTCTAATGTCTATTTTCAGAGTCAGCTGTTAGCAGATAATTCTAAAATCAATCTTCTTTTTAAAGAGGGAACAGACGGTATTAGTATTTGTAGGTTTCACCAGTATTCAGATATATTCAGAACCTTAGACGACGTCCCCGGCAACATCAGATATTTTGCGGGTGACATTATATATGGCCGAGTGCATAGTAATACGGATATCTGGATTAGAGCTAACAGTTGGCCGACTTTTCACGGTTTAGTAACAACAGCAGGTCGAGTAAGAGTTTATCCCGGTGGCGGTACTGATTATCCCGAAGAGCAAATATTCAGAGGCGGTTTAGGCGAAAACTTTCCTACTATGGAGCTTCCTGCTTATGCGCAAGATGTCAGGAAATACGGGACTAAGCTTTTTGGCGGGAACGAAAGAGATGATGCAATAGCTCATGTTACTGTGGAAGGGACATCTTATGAGTTAAGAGTTGGTGAGATTGTCGTTGAAGATACCGAAGACCCTGACTTTGAATGGATTGAGGGCAATAATCAGTTTACTATATATGATAATTATCCACCTTATGGGCCGGTTGGAGAGGTGGTGGGTGTTAATCAAATTCCCAAAACTGACACCTTATGGGGTGAGCCGATAGAGGGTACTTTAGCTCAAAGCTCTATTTTCGTTCCTATGGAGTTGTGGATTTCCGGCAATTTTGCAGATAAACAAACCTGGGCCAGTTCCCACGATATTTATCTCAAAGATGACTTGACCTATGAAGGTACTCAACCGGGTCTCAGACCCGATGGTTTTGATAATCAAGGCAACCAAACCCTCCCAATCAATCCTTCAGACTATTTAGGTATTATATCTGAAGAATCTATATATATCCAATACGGACACTTTTGTCCTGTGGACTCTGTCAGGAAGCGTCCTAATGTCAATGATTTTTATATGTATGGTTCGTATTTTGCCCTCGGGAAAGGGGAGAATGCGTGGGAAGATGGGATTATTACATTCCAGTACCAATTCCCTAAAGGCTCGACACCTCCTCAGTATTTTATGGGCGAATACTATGACAACATCGATCTACACCGCTTTCACTATCCGACGACAGTATTAGACCCCTGGCCTCTGGGATTAGATTATCCCTGGTATAACCCCTTGTGGCCGGAACCGGGTGATATATATGGTTTCGCCGGTTTTCCGCAAACACCAAACCCACATAATGCTCCGGAAATAGTTAAACTGCGTGGTAGTATTTGGTTATTCGGTTCGATGGCGCAAAGAAGAAGAGGATATGTCAGAAGAAGCGGAAATCCCGATTTTGACACCGGACTATGGGACATCGAAAATGAGATTGAACCAAACACGCCTCCCAGATACGGAGCACCCCCACCGGGGATTGGTCCAGCCGGCTATGAAAAGAGATACCACAGTGACCACAGACTAAAACATACCACTGCTCCGCATCTTCCCAAGGACAATCAAATGAGTCCCGATGGAAAGAAATTTCATTATTGGACTTCTGGTGACGGCAATGAGTTCACCCCCGTTTTTTCGGGTGATCTGCCTGATATTCATACCTGCTTGAAGCTGGCTGTACACGAAAGTTCGGCAGCTATACTTGTTGACAGGGATTTATATCTGTTTCCTGATAACAGTACCGAGTACAAAAAAATGGAGATAGCTATTCCCGGCGAATCAAGTGTCAGGGAAATGCTTTTCACCGAACACGGATTGTTTCTGTTAGCCGCTGCCTACCGGGAAGATGCCTATCATAGTAAGTTGTATCATTTCAGCCTGCAAGACAACAGCTTATCGATACTCGATGAAAAATATCTTCCCGACTTGATTCAAACTGTCCATCTTTTCAATGATCATATCCTCTGGGCTGCCGCAGTTGATGCAAAAACAGTCGAAATACACAAGTATTATCACACCGGTAGTGTCAGAGCTTCCGCTGTATGGGAGCATAACATTAAAAGACCGGAAAAATACTGTAAAGAATTAAGCAGACTCGCCTTAGATTCCGATTCTGACATGATACTTGCGACGTTAAATTATCATGAATTATTACCGTCGATGTTTGATGACAATTTGGGCGGAGATATATATACCGCTTTGGGCTATTTCGAGTTCACCGCTGTCGAAGACGATTATGCTGCGCCTTCGACCTCCTCTATATCGCTGACAAATTTCCCGAATCCGATGAGAAGAAAAGAAATGCTGAGCGGAAATATGATGAGTATCAACTTCAGCCTGCCGCAAGCAGGTTTTGTTGAGATAGATGTCTTTAATATTAAGGGCCGGCATATCAGGTCATTGGTCAGCGGAGAATATCACGACGGTAAACATACTGTCAACTGGGATGGCAGGGATAAGAACAATAACCCTGTAGCCACCGGAGTCTATTTTTACCAAATGAAGGCTAATGATAAAGTGACCGAAAGCAAAATGCTGCTGGTGAAATAGTGTTATATAACTATAGGAGCTTTGATGTTCTAGCCTGATGTCGCGGTGCTTTTGGCGGTTCTTGGTTGGGGGGTTCTTGGTTCTTGGTTGTGGCGTTGTAGGGTTGTAGCGCGGAAAAGAGCTAAGAGCTAAGGGCAGACGCTGTGCGTGGGTTGCCTACCAACAATGTTCTGCAAAAAACACGAATGTTATCAATAAGGTACTAAATGACTGAAAGCCGGTAGTATTGCAGAAAGTAGAGCGGTGCAGCAAAATGCAGCCAATTATCACAAATTACACGAGGGATAATGCAGGCAATAGACACTAATTATTCAGGTATTTACACGGAAAAAACTGAATGCGTTTTC
>PWNZ01000008.1 GCA_003564135.1 Candidatus Cloacimonadota bacterium | reverse complement strand
TCAAATACCGTTACAATAAAGTATTACAACACTCTTACCGACTTTGTGCTCGAGGTGAAAAGCACCAGTGGCATTGCCGATGTGCTGATCGACGGGGAGTCAGTGTTGGATCTTGAAGATCAAATTGCCGAGGACACCTGGCACGAAATCACCATCCCCCTCGAAGAAGGCTGGCAGGCCTGTGACTCTCGGAATTACGAGCTGCAAATCACGGGCAACGGACCACCGGCGATTTTTACGGTGGCATACCAGCTTATCGGGGAATGCACTATTGACCCGGACGCATTCGTGACCACTTGGGATACGAACCATGGCGATGGAACTACGGTAACACTGGGCCTGGCCGGATCCGTGGATGCCACGATCAACTGGGGGGATGGTACCATAACTGCCGTGACCACGCCCGGCCCTCATACCCACGACTACGGTGTTGAAGGTATTTATACTGTTCAAGTAAGCGGTACGGTCACAGCTTACAATAGTTCATTGAATGGTGGAGCGGAGTCTGAGCGCCAGAAGCTGGTGAGCGTGGATGCTTGGGGGGATCTCGGACTCAGCTCCCTTAGGAATGCTTTCCATAGCGCCTCTAACCTCGTTTCGGTACCCAGCACCACCGAAGGAATTGAACACGTCACCAACATGGGTGGGATGTTCAGCGGGGCGACTTCGCTCAACGCAGACATTGGCGGCTGGGATGTGTCGAATGTCACGAGGATGGACGGAATGTTCTACGGTGCGACAGCTTTCAATCAAGACATCGGCGGATGGGACGTTTCGAACGTCATCAATATGTTTAACATGTTCAATCGTGCTGCATCGTTCAACCAACCGATCGGAAACTGGAATGTCTCGAGCGTTACAAGCATGCTTCAGATGTTCGTGGGTGCGACCGCTTTCAACCAGGAAATCGGCGGCTGGGATGTCTCGAACGTCACGAGGATGGACTATATGTTCCGGGATGCTACCGCCTTTAACCAGTACATTGGCGACTGGGACGTCTCAAACGTCACCAACATGGAAATAATGTTTAATGGCTCGGCTTCGTTTAATCAGGATATCAGTTATTGGGACGTATCGAGTGTTAGCTCCATGCAGTCCATGTTTCGTGATGCTACATCCTTCAATCAGAACATCGGAGGCTGGGATGTCTCGAACGTCACATACATGAACTCTATATTCAACGGTGCGACTTCGTTTAACGCAGACATTAGCGACTGGGACGTCTCGAACGTTACACACATGGGTGGGATGTTCAGTGGGGCGACTTCGTTCAACCAGGACATCGGCGGCTGGGATGTCTCAAATGTAACCGGAATGAGAGGCATGTTCTCCAGTGCGACGTCCTTCAACCAGGACATTGGCGGCTGGGATGTCTCGAACGTCACCGATATGGGACTTATGTTCTACGGTACAACCGCTTTTAACCAGGACCTGTCGGCATGGTGCGTTTCGTTGATCTCAGAAAAGCCGGTCGGTTTCGACACCGGCGCCACAAGCTGGACCCTGCCTAACTCACGCCCGATCTGGGGGACCTGCCCCTCACCCGAAGACCCTGGGGATCCCGATGACCAGATAGTGGATGTATTTAACCTCGTCACTGGCAAAACCTGGATGGACCGAAACCTTGGTGCTAGCCGCGCAGCCACCAGCAGCACTGATGCTGAAGCCTATGGATACTTCTTCCAATGGGGAAGACAGGCCGACCGCCATCAGTTGAGGTGGAGCTGGACAACAGATGATCCACATGATCTTAGCAGTACTGACCAGCCTGATCATGGAGATTTTATCCTTAACTCAAACACTCCTTTCGACTGGCGCATCCCGCAAAACGACAACCTGTGGCAGGGTGTTGATGGCATAAACAATCCCTGTCCGGCAGGATACCGCCTTCCTACCGATGCGGAATGGGATGCCGAGGCCCGAAGCTGGAGCAGTAAAAATGCGGCGGGTGCCCTTGAGTCTCCGCTGAAACTGCCCATGGCGGGCTTTCGCAGATACGACGATGGTTCGCATTTTAATGTCAGCACAGCCGGTTTTTATTGGTCGAGTACCGTGTCCGGTATTCGTGCTAGAGCACTAAATTTCTGGCCTCATGGCTGGACCTTTTTTGGCCTTCCCCGTGCTGAAGGGTGTAGTGTTCGATGTATTAAGGATTAAAACGACCCTTTGATTCATTGCCTATGCGTCCCGCAGGGCGCGAAGGCCCCCGCCCCCACAATTGCGGAGGCGTTTTTTTTTGTGATAATTACTGCAGATGCAAGCACATCAGATATGAAACACTTGTAAGATGATCAGCCCGCAGAATGTGCTTGTGTTGCATTCCGCTTTTTGATAAGGGTGGGTCACTTTGGTCTGAAGATTACCTGTCTCAGATAAATTTGGGTTCGGTTTCCATCTATCGCCTCATATCGTTGATGAGCTGCTGGTACTGGCTTTCAGTGAGCCTGCGTATCAAAAAAAAGCGACTTATTACAGCAGGAAAGCACAATACGAAAAAAGTTTAAACACATTTTTCCAAATCGGGCCGCAAAAACCATATAAAGGGGTGGAAATGTTTTCGCAGCGCATTATCACAAGTGAGCACCTGCAGCACAAACAAGTCGTATCTGCCATGTCCCACCGTTTACCACAATGTTGAATAACAGGAGGGAGTCATGTTACGAGTCTATTCAGCTGTCCCGTTTAAAATTATTTTCCTCATGCTTCTGGGATTCTTGATTGCAAGCCCGGCGGCACAATTTGAGATAACCGGTGTTCTGGTCGACCGGGACCAGGCCCCGCTGGCCGGTCTGACGGTCAAGCTGCTCAACGAGCATGACGAGCAGATTGCCTCGGATCAGACCGATGCCCAGGGGCGTTTTACACTGGTCTATGAGACGCAGCCCACATCGTCGGATCCGTTTAGTGGCGCGGACATGCCTACGGAATTCAAACTGGGTTCATCATACCCCAACCCGTTCAATCCGCGCACCACCGTGCCTTTCCATGCCCCTGAAAACACAAGCGCTGTCATTACGGTCTATAATATCCTTGGCCAGCAAGTCCTGCGCACCGGGGCCGAGATCAGCGCGGGCAGCCATGAGATACAGGTCAACCTGGGGGGCAGGCTCTCCCAGGGCCGGTATATCCTGCGGGTGCAGGGCGAGGGGTTCTCCGTGTCGCAAAGCATGACCTTCCTGAGCGCGGGGATTGGCGGCGGGAATCCGGAAATCCGGGTGCGGCGGGGCGGTCAGGCGTCAACTCCTTTACCTGGCAGCGTCCAACTTGAAAACATACAATCAACATATAGCGTCATTGTGGAAGGCAATCATGTATTTAGTCAAAAGAAATTACAGGTTCCGATCAATCATAATTATGATACAGGGCAGATTGAACTTAGTTATAAAGAATACACACTGAACATTACCATAGTGGGCCAGGGCAGTGTCAGTGAGCAAGTGATCGCGGCCAAGAGCTATGAGCATGGTACTTTGGTGCGTCTGACGGCGTATCCTGACGAGGGATGGCGGTTTGTATCCTGGAGCGGAGATGTCAATGAAACGGAAAGTGTGATATATATTAGGATAGATGAAAAAAAGGAGCTGACAGCAACGTTCGTCATACGCGAATATCCCTTAGAAATCATCATTGAAGGTGAAGGAACCGTTGTAGAAGAAATCGTCAAAGCCAAGAACTATGAGCATGGCACTTTGGTGCGCCTGACGGCGGTTCCGGGTGAAGGGTGGCGGTTTGTATCCTGGGGCGGAGATGCCAACGGTACGGACACCACCGTGGAGATCACTGTGGACAGCGAGAAGAATGTCACGGCCACCTTTGAAAAGCGGCAGTATCCTTTGAACATTACCATA
>PWNZ01000182.1 GCA_003564135.1 Candidatus Cloacimonadota bacterium | reverse complement strand
CTCAGCGGTAAATACCGTATGGAACGCCTGGGACAATCCAATAATTAGATATCCACAGATTACGCAAATTAGCAAAGATTTATATTATAAAATCTATGAAGAAAGTAGGGAAATTCCTCTATAGTGATGAAACCTACAAGATAATAGGAGCTTGTGTTGATGTCCACTGAGAACTTGGCTCAGGTTTTCTCGAAACTGTATATCAAGAAGGGCTGGAGGAAGAATTTCTTATTCGAGGAATTCCTTTTGTTCGAGAGTGTTCTTTACCTATTCACTATAAAGGGGAAAAGTTAGAAAAGCAATATATCGCCGGTTTTGTTTGTTATAACCAAATTGTTGTTGAACTCAAAGCAGTTAACGCACTGAGATCAGTCCATGAGTCTCAATTATTGAATTATTTAAAGGCATCTTCACTCAAAGTCGGTCTGTTAACAACTTTGGTTCGGCAAGTATAGAGAAGAAAAGAATTATTATCTGACTGAATCTAAAACCTAAAAATCCATTTAATCTGAGGAATCTGTGGAAAAAATATTATCAATCGTCGGTTCAGCTAATCTAATCACCGACAAATCATTAATGACCGATTATTCTCACGACGAGACGTCCGCCTCTCAATACGCACATTATCCTGATGTTGTTGTATTTCCAACATCCAACAGCCAGGTATCTGCTATCCTCAAGTATGCCAACGAACAGCGTATACCTGTCACTCCCCGGGGAGGTGGAACAGGTCTATCGGGCGGCGCAATTCCTGTCCGGGGCGGGATAGTGCTCTCTTTAGAGAAGATGAACCGCATTCTTGATGTTGATACGGCGAATATGACTGTGACCGTAGAAGCGGGTGTAATAACCAATGATATCAATAAAGCTGTAGCCGAGCACGATCTTTATTTTGCCGGATATCCGATGAGCTTACAGTCTTGTTTTATCGGTGGTAATATTGCCGAAAATGCCGGTGGGGGTAAGGCGATAAAATACGGTGTCACCGGCCGGTATGTGATGGGATTGGAATTTGTTTTACCTAATGGCGAGATCTTGAACCTGGGAGGCAAACTGGTCAAAGATGTTGCCGGATATGATCTAAAGAGCTTGATAGTCGGTTCGGAGGGTACTTTAGGCATAGTAACTAAAGCAACCTTGAAATTGTTGCCCTTACCGAAGGCTCAGGCTGTATTATTAGCTATGTTTGATGATGTTAACAATGCAATTGCAGCAGTGCCCAAGATTATGATTGGTACAGGTATAATTCCTACCGGTATTGAGTACATGGATCAGCTTTCGGTGCAGACCGCTTGTCGGTTTTTGGACGACAAACTTCCTGTTGATGAATCAGATGCGATGCTCTTGATTGAACTTGATGGGTCTGATGAGGATAGGGTAGAGGATGACTACCTGAAAATCGGTGAGATTTGCGAGCTAAGTGGTGCCGGAGAGGTATTCGTTGCTGATAACCCGGCTTTGAGAGAGAGGATCTGGAGCATCAGGCGAGCGATTCCCGAAGCATTGAGGACGCTATACACTGAGCAGAGTGCCGAGGATATAGTTGTACCTATAGCTTCGATACCTAAGGTGATACCATTTTTAGCAGACATCGCCGATAAATATAATATCAGTACCCCATGTTTCGGGCATGCGGGTGATGGAAACTTACATGCTCATTTACTGAAAAGCAGCTCAACAAGCAATGATGAATGGATGATTCTTCAAAAGAAGGCTTTGCATGAGATATATGATTATGTCTTGAGCTTGGGCGGTTCGATCAGTGGCGAGCATGGTATAGGTTTGAAGCGTAAAGACTATTTCAGCAGGTCGATATCACCGGAGAAACTGTTACTAATGCGTAAAATCAAACTAGCCTTTGATCCCAACAACATCATGAACCCCGGCAAAATCTTCGATCTCCCCTAATTTCGTGGCTTCGGGGTGTCGTGGTTGCGTGATGTCGTAAGGGAAGTTCCTGACTTTGTTGCATCGTTTATCGCAGATTTCGCAGACAAACAATCCTTTCATATTCTCTCCCTTCTTCACCGTTCACCATTCACTGTTCCCCGTTCATTCTTCACTCTTCACCATTCGCTCTTCCCGGCGGCCATCATTTCTTTTTTTCTTTTTCTTATTTAATTATACATTATAAATTCTACATTCTCTTCACTCTTCACCCTGCTTCCACTTCTTCGTCTTAATTCCTATTCAACTAATCAACTAATTTACTATTCTACATTCTAAATTCTAAATTCTACATTCTCTTTGTCCTTCACCGTTCACTGTTCCCCGTTCACTGTTCCCCCTTCACATTCATTATTAACTCAACCCCTAATCTACTAATCTACTAATCTACTAATCTACTAATCTACTAATCTACTAATCTACTAATCTACTAATCTACTAATCCACTAATTTACTAATCTACTAATTTACTATTCTACTCTTTACAATTCTACATTCTACATTCTCTTCCCTCTTCTCTCATAATTGTTACATTGACCTTCAACCGGCAAAAAAGCTTGACGAAAAGCCCATCCTAGCATATGAAAGGCTCCGGGTAATGCAATGCACCTTTTGCGAGGTGAAGAGGCGAAGCTGTATCGTGAGACCAGAGAGCAAGGGGCTAAGGGCAGAGAGCTATTAGCTTGTCGACCAGACTCTTTGACATCTTTCCTTTACCCATAAATGTATCTGGGAACGAAATACTTAAACAAGCTCAGGGATGAAATTGATACATTCAGTTTACTAGTCAACGTTCTACTATCTATCACCCTTTACCGATGATTTCCTTAACCCAACTTTTACAAGATGGCTTGTCGCCCTGGCAATTTAAAGTGCACCGCAACTCATCCTAAACCCTCAACCCTCAAAACGCCAAAACGTCACAACCTCAAAACCTCTTTCCTATCCTACATCCTACATCCTAAATTCTACATCACTTTGAACTCTCAACTCTTTCTCACCCTCAAAACGCCAAAACGTCACAACTTCAAAACCTCTTCTCATCCGTGTCCCTTTTCCCTAATCTACTATTCAACTAATTTACTAATCAACCCTCAACTCTAAACCCTCAAAACGCCAAAACGTCACAACCACGAAACCTCTTCTCATCCGTGTTGCTATTTCCCTAATCTACTAATCACTAATCTACTAATATCCATGCATCTTTCATCTTTTCTCTTTTGGGATACAGACCCTTCGACCTTAGATTACGACAAAAGCATCACGTACATCATCCCCCGCGTTATGGATTACGGCACTATGGATGATATCCGCGAAGTTTACGAATATTACGGCAGTGATAGAATCCTCAAGGTTCTGTTAGCAGCCCCCTCTTTAGATAAGAAGACGATAAGTTATTTTGCTTGGGAATACGGCATATCTCAACACGAGTTTCGGTCATATCGTCACAAGCAGGAATGGAAAACGTGGAAATAATTCTTCACAGTGAAGTTTGCAGACCCTCTTTATATGCTGTACTCAAAGATTTAATGGGTGCGGATGAGTTGCAAGATTTCTATCTGGTTGGTGGAACCGCCATTGCTTTACATCTTGGCCATAGAGAGTCTTATGACATCGATTTATTTAGCAGCAATAGTTTTAATGCATCACAAATGACCTTTAATTTGACAAAGAAGTTTCATTTACAGCATACGGTGCATGAAGAAAACACAATAAGGGGTTTCATCGACGGTATCAAAGTGGAGTTATTTACTCATAATTACGATTTGATAGATGAAATAATTGAAGTTGATGGTATGAGAATTGCCGGTTTAAGAGATTTATCGGCGATGAAGTTGAATGCTGTTGCCGGCAGAGGGAGCAAGAAGGATTTCTGGGATATAGCAGCTATTCTTGAATGTTTTTCACTCAAAGAGATGCTTTCTTTCTTCAGGACTAAGTACCCTG
>PWNZ01000042.1 GCA_003564135.1 Candidatus Cloacimonadota bacterium | reverse complement strand
TTATTGACCAGCGATCCGGCTTTTTACTTTTCTTCGGTGCGAACTCTATCTCCTGCTCCCAGACGAATTTGAGCAAGTTAGAAAGCCTTTCAGTCTGCGTATTAACAGCATAATAATGTTCCTGATCACGATCCTCGTATGCAAACTTCACAGTACCTTTCGGACTATACAATTTGACAGCATATAGCGGATCAGTTTCGGGATTGGGATGATCGGGGTCAAGCGCTCTATATATCTTGACTTCTACTTTTGGTGCCGGAGTTTTGTCGAAATAAAAGTTTTTCATCCGCAGCTTTATCTGTTCGGATTTAAGTAGGTGGTAGGGGTAGGTGCGGTAAAGCTCTCTAATAACATCTTTTTTCTGATCTTGCGGGTATTCCATGGCCAGCTGCATAATCTTGCGTGCTCGTATCCGCAGCGGTGTATTGACCTCATTTTTATAGATCCAGGGTTGATAGAGTTTAACTTGTTGAGTCCCTCTTGACATCTGGAATAAAAGCAGCCCGGCACGACCGCTGATTTGCGGATTACGATGCAGTAACCGCTGGAAATTATTTGGCAGCCCATAGTATAGTTGCAGCGTTTTTGTCAGATGCGGGAATAGTGATTGTGGGATAGTCGGCAGCACACTATGCATCCCTTCACTGATCTTTATGGTTGCTTGCTCAAGTTCAGCTAACTTCTCATCTAATTGTTCATATCCTTGTGACATATCAGCCTCCTTATTATTTCTTTTTTAGTAGGGACAGACCTTCTCAGGGGTGTCCTGTTTACCGGTTTGTACCATTATTACCGGCCTTTACATTATTATTGTACCGGCTAACTTAGTGATCCGGATTTCTCCGGTACGCCGCATTTTTCATCTGGGAAGTCTTTTTTTTTACTTCTCCAACTGATCGGTATGGCTTTCTTTAGCGGTCTTATCGTCTGTATTAGCCATCCTTGTCCAATATCAGCGACCTGTTCAATTTCAGCCTTAGCTTATCATCCCTGATTATTCCTTGCCGCTAATTTTCCCGTTAAAGCCCTTATATCAGCTAAATAATGATCTCCGGCATCATTGGTTTTTCTCTCTTGTTTCCCGCAGTTATATTGATGCGACTACGGGATAAGAGGGTGAAAACTCTTTGATGAGGTATTATTTTGAGATCTTCACCCTCGCCTACTTCTGTACAGGATAGTATCCCCAAGGCACTATATATGTCAACAGCTTTTTATCTCTCGCGATGGTTTAGTCCATTTCTTTACTCATAAATGTATCTGAGCAGGAGACTAAAACAAGGGGAAAACCCAGTTAAGTAAAAAAGACGACTTCACGGGTTAAATAGGTCTGAACACTGTATTTCTAATCATTCCTTCGGTTATTTTTATTAAAATTACACATTATACATTATAAATTATTTATCATTGTCATGAACAGTTCTTATGATTATCAAAAGATGCTAAGATGTCCTTAGCTGTGACGGGATGAATCCCTATTTTACTGCACACCGATCCGGCAGCATGATTTGCTATTAGAGCAGCGGTTTCAATATTTAATCCGCTGCACAGGCCTAAAGTTATGGTGCTTATAACCGTATCTCCGGCACCTGACACATCATATATTTCCTGAGCGAATGTAGGTATATCTACGCGTTGCCGATCTTTGGTATAGAGACTTAACCCTTTTTCACCTCGAGTAACTATAAGATGCTCACACCGGATTTTTTCTTGAACTATTCCGGCCGCCATATCCATTGTTTGCTCACTTTCAATAGGGATTCCACTGTTCTTTTGCAGTTCTAATATATTTGGCTTAAAGAGTGTACAATCTTCATATTCATAGAAGTTTTTGAATTTAGGATCGACACAAACAATAGTGTTGTTTTGTCTGGCAGTTTTAATAATGGAGCGAATCAAATTAGGGGTCAAAAGACCTTTATTATAGTCCTCTAAGATAACAGCATCAATTTTGCTGAGATGGGATTCAATATGGTCAATAAGCTCATTCTCGACGGTTTTTGAGATGGCTATTTTCGATTCGCGGTCAATCCTGACAACTTGCTGGTTATTGGCTATTATTCTGCTTTTGATGGTTGTCGGGCGCTGTTTATCAGTAACTAAAAAGCTTTTTTCAATTCCATTTTTCTTTAATGCCCGGGATAATGTTTTTTTATCTTCTCCGGCAACACCTACCAAATAGGGGATAGCTTCTAAAGTCTTTATATTTAATGCGACATTTGCAGCGCCTCCTATGCGGAATTCTTCTTCAACTACATCTACTACAGGGACCGGTGCTTCCGGCGATATTCGGTCAACTTTTCCCCAAAGATAGTGGTCGATCATCACATCACCAATTACCATGATCCGGATATTTTTGAATCTTTCTAAGGTGCGGCCTAAGTTTTCACAGTTCATTTTTTTACCGGATAGTTACCATCAAAGCAGGCATAGCAATAATTATCGGGATTAGATACCGCATTTCGGAGCGTTTCGGTTGGTAAATGAATTATCGAATCGGCATCTACATGGTCCTTTATTTCGTTTATATCTTTTTTGTTTGCTATCAATTCTTCCTTTGTAGGAGTATCTATACCATAGTAACAGGAATATTTTACTTGGGGAGATCCTATTCTCAGATGTATTTCTTTAACTCCCGCTTTCTGGATTAGTTTAATGATTTTGCGGATAGTAGTACCTCTTACTATGGAGTCATCAACTAAGATGATCTTTTTACCCTCAAAGAAATTAGGCAGGGTATTGTATTTATGCTGCACTCCTTCGTCACGTATGGTCTGTTCCGGTTTTATGAATGTTCGACCGACATAATGATTACGGATTAGTCCCATTTCAAACGGTATTTTCTTTCTTCGAGAATAACCTAAAGCCATGAAATTAGCCGAGTCGGGAACAGGTAAAACAATGTCGGCTTTAACTTTATCAATATCAGCCAAGATAGCACCAATATTTTCCCGCACTTGGTAAACATTTTCTCCGAAATGATAACTGTCGGGACGGGAGAAGTAAATATGTTCGAAGATGCAATGCCTAAGTTTTTTTACAGTAGTGTTCGTTCGGGAAATACCTTCATCACTCACTATGATTATTTCGCCTGCTCCTACCTCATTGAAATCTCTGATACCCAAGATATTTAAGGCACAGCTTTCGGAAGCTGCCACGTAAGATCCACCGGGAGTTTTACCCCACACCATGGGCCTGATGGCATGTGGGTCCCGAAACATATAGAGTTCCTCACGAGTGGCTAAGACAGTCGAATATGCACCTTTAACTTTCGTCATCAGATGCTTTACTGCTTCTGTAATAGTGAAACCTTTCTTGTCCACATGGTAAACGATGAATTTAATCAAGAGTTCACCGTCATTTTCAGAAGCAAAATATACACCTTCGGTTTCTAACTCTTTCCTGATTTGATGGTAATTTACGATATCACCATTACTGGCCAATGCGAAAGAAGGTCCGGCTAAGGTCTCAACAACATGGGGTTGTGAGTTATAGTAGGTTGCAGATCCGCAAGTAGGATAGCGAACGTGACCAATAGCTATCCGCCCTTTCAGCGCGGATAAAACTTCCGGCGTAAAGACCTGCTTTACCAGTCCCATCTCTTTTTTATGCCTGAACACGCTTCCTTCGCTGACTGCCATACCGCAGCTTTCCTGACCTCGGTGCTGTTCAGCGAACATCCCCAGCATTGTTAATTCTTGAGCTATAAATTCGTTAGTTTTTTTGGGTTCAAAAACCCCGATGATTCCACACAATTGTCTATCTCCTTAACGAGTTAGAGTTTTGACCGGTTGAACTAGTCAGTCCTTTTTTCGTTTGAAAGATAACCGGTTCTCTGTTCCGTTTATGATTCGTTTTATATTACTTACATGTTTGATTATTATGAAAGCAGCTACGACGATGCTGATAATCAGATACTCCACAGCAACTGCCCGGTTCAGATAGATGATCAACTGAGCTGTAACTAATGCTATTGAAGCGATGATCGAACCTGCAGATACGTATTTTGTCAATAGCAAAGTTAATATGAAGCCGACCAAAGCTATTGCCGACGCCCAGGGAGTTAAAGCTATGAATACACCTGCTGATGTTGCCACTCCTTTCCCTCCTTTGAATTTCAAGAATATCGAGAAGATATGTCCTAAAATTGCCAAGATACCACAGCCGAGAATTAAGTAGGTGTTTTCGGGGAAGTAACTTCGAGTTGCCGTGACGACAATTAAACCTTTAAGGATATCCAGTACCAGAGCGCTTAATCCTAACTTCCATCCTAAAACACGGAACACATTAGTAGCGCCGACATTTCCGCTTCCATGTTCTCTCACATCAATTTTTCTAAAAAGCATTCCTAACAGATAGCCATTAGGGATACTTCCAATGATAAAAGCTGCGAAAATGAAAACAATTTCCGTAAGAAAGGTGGTGGACAGTTCCATGAATCTGTTTTTTTACTTGGTAGTTTATATCAGAGGTCTTTTTCTGCTTTACTCCGGAATACCGTCTTGATAGAAGCACCTTCGAATGCGTACTCTTTTCTGAGTCGGTTGTAGAGGTAGCGGCGATAGTTTTTGTTTATCAGGGTGGCATTGTTGCAGAAGAAAATGAATACAGGTGGATTGGTGTTTTGCTGGGTGCAATAATATATTTTTGCATGCTTACCGGTGGAGTGAGTTGGAGGCCGTTGTTTCAAGATTTTCTGCAGAAAATTGTTCAGTTCCGAGGTAGAGATTCTTTTTGTGCTTTGTTCGTGAATACGCGTTATAGTTTCCAGTGTTTTTCTGACCCGCAAGTTAGTCAATGCTGAGATGAACATTATTGGTGCATAGTCGATAAAAATCAATTCTTCTTTGATTCTTTTGACAAAATCGCCGACAGTGGAGTTATCTTTTTCAATCAAGTCCCATTTGTTAACGACGACAATGATGCTTTTGTAGTTCCTCGCAGCGTAGGAAGCAATTTTTTGATCCTGGTCGCTGACAGGTTCATCCGCCGCTATAATCAAGACAACAATATCGGAACGGTTAATCGATTCAATAGTTCGCATCGCACTGAATAGCTCGACACCATAACTGATACTTTTTTTGCGACGAAGTCCGGCAGTATCTATAAAGCGAAATTTCTTGCCATAATAGATCATTTTGGAGTCAATAGCGTCTCGAGTTGTGCCCGGAACACTATCAACTATGGTAGTATTTTCTCCGACTAATCTATTGAGAACCGAAGATTTACCGACGTTTGGTTTTCCGACGATAGCGACTTTTATCTCATCCTCTGTTTGGTCTTCATAGTCGGAGGTGTCAATATTATCAATTATTCGGTCCAACAGATCGCCAATATGCCTTCCATGAGATGCCGATATAGCCGATGGTTCACCGAAACCGAGCTTCATAAAATCGTAAGCTGAGATTTCTTCTTCACTATTATCTGCCTTGTTTGCTATTAATAATACCTTATTATGATGGGGTAACAATATTTTTGCCACACTATTATCAATATCGGTGACACCTACCTGATTATCCACTAAAAAGAGAATTAAATCAGATTCCGCTATTGCTAATTCTGCCTGTAATTTAACCGCTTGGGAAATGCTGTCGGTCGGGTTGGGAATTATGCCGCCAGTATCGACTAAAATAAACTCCTTACCGTTCCATTCAACTTCCTCGTATTTGCGATCTCGAGTTATCCCTTCAACTGAATCAACTATTGCGCTACGCTTACGGCACAAACGATTGAATAAAGTTGACTTGCCGACATTCGGCCTTCCTACTACTGCTACTATTCTCTTTTTCATTACCGTCCAAACCAGTTTTTTTGACCATGATTGAGGAGCGCTTCTATTTGTCAATAGATAATCAAAACATAATGAAAGCCGAGCCGCATGGATGACTAAATAGCAAGATGAAGAATTGTAGCATAGGCTTTAGCCTGTTGAAACCTAGACTTTATTCTCGTAGTGGCTGTTTAGGCCAACCTTGTTTCAGACTCAGCGCTAAATTTTAGTTAGTTTAACAGGCTTATTGCATATACTAACAAGAGGATGTTCATGAAAGTTTGACTCGATATCTTCGAGCGTTTGCTTAACCGTTTTTTCATCTAAAACAATTTTTGCAACTGCTAGGCCTGCTGTATGCAGCTCAACAACCGGACGAATCCCTAAATAAGCGAAAGTCTCGGACATTTTCTGTACATGACCGTCCTTCTTCGGGAAGCACTGAATCCCTTTTTCTTTCATGCTGTTATAGTTTACTTCACCTGCAAGATGTATCAATAACGGGTTATGGGTGACCCTTTTTATCAGTAAGCTATCTAAAACTATTGTATCTTTCTTGTTCTCCGAAGAATAATCTGCCATTATCACGGCATCGTATTGGGATTCAATTAATTGTGCATTTTGGCTGTCGAGTTTTTCCACTAATGATGTACCGGCTCCCATTTGCGAGAGCGTATCGGAAATAACGACACCAAATTTATCGCGACTGACAATCAGAAAGCGGTTGCGGTATAATTCTAAGCCTAACTCAAATATCATTTTGACAGCTATGAGCCCGACATACTTAAAGATATCTAATTTCGGTGATTGCTCATGAACTGCAACAACCGGAATACCCTGGGTAGTACAGGCACTGAGGTCGATATCTTTGCTTCTTATTTCCCAGTCTTCACACATACCGGCAATTACAGCGTTGCTTTTGATCTGACCGATGAATTTTTCATCTATTGGTCTGACAAATCCTAAGTTAGTTATTATATCTGCTTTTTTTATCTGCTCGGTATTCAGTTCGTTTTCTATTAAGGTAATCTTATCTTCAAGCCCGAAATAAGCAGCTTTTTCTTTTACATATTCACAAACTTCTTGTGATTTACCGTACGCAGAGTCCTTAGCTATCGCTATGACATTAGCACCTGCAAGCGCTGCAATGATGGGAGTGATATAAAAATGTCCGTTAGCAGCTTCGGTTAAGACAGTTTTATCTTTGAGATTGAGATCAAATAATGATATTGTTTGTTCGACAATTGATTTAACTGATTGGAGAGTTCTCATATATTTCCTCTATAGTTATTTTTTATTAGGGTGTTGGTTTTGGTTAGGTTTCAATACTGCTCTTACTAAAGCGGCATATAGGATCATTATACCGATCTTTACGATGATATAATCCCAATAATGAGCCATTACTGTTGCACTGAAAGCACCAATTGTTAAAATAGTAATTTTGCCGACTGCAAATTTTACGCTAATCGTGCTGATAAACACGATGTAAAGATAGAGAGCGTTAATCATAAAACCCACTAGCGTTGCTCCGGCAGCTCCGGCTATTCCGAATCTCGGTATTAAAAAAAAGTTCAGGACGATATTGATGGCCAATCCAATTGCATCAGAGATGATGAAATGGCTGGTTTTCCCTGTTAAATAGGGGCTGAGCGACATGTAACAGGCTAAACCATTAAACATATAGGCGATTAATAAGATTGGTATCAGATACATTGATTCGCTATATTCCGGATTTATCAGATAGCTGCCACCAATTTCTATCGTGCTGACTTCTTTAGCAAAAAGAATAACTAACAAAAAGATGCCCAACATAAAAGCCAGCATCTTGTTAAAAGTATCTCTGAGGATCAAAGGAAGATCGGGGTCTGACTTCAGAGAAAGAATCGTGGGAAGATAGGCCGTTCGGAAAGCAATGATGAATAGGCTCATAACACTGCTTATCTTATAGGCAAAACCGTACAAACCTACCGACCTGCGTTCGAGAACCATATCAATTATAAAACGGTCGGCCACATCCATCAAGATACCAAAAAAACCGGCAAAAACAAACGGCAAGGAAAACCTTAAAAGGTTTTTGGCTACTTCTTTATCTGTTGAAAAAATGCTTACCAAAATAAAACTATCAATGCTAAAATATTTCAGTATTGCCGGAAGCGAACTTACCAGCAGCACCGATCCGGAGGCTGCCTGAGCTAGTAAAATACCAACCACTCCCAAGTCGAAATAAGCCAGGAATAGTATGTTCAAGGAGACATTAATCAAGGCTGAAATAATCGATAGTTTAGCCACTGTTCCGGGCTTTCGCTCTGTCTTCAATACTTGTAAGCCTAAAAATGATATATTGTCTATAAATAGGATCCATACCAAAAACGTGAATAAACCAGCCAAACCTTTGTCTGAGTAGATTAGGCTGCTAACAGGAGAGGCGATAATAGTTAAAACTAGTGCAAAGAAGAAGCATGAAGTTAACAGTAAAGAAAAAGTGACCTTTACTACCCTGTTGGCTGAAAGTTTATCGTTAAAAAAGAGGCCGGTTAGACCTTGCAATAAGCCTGCCTGATATAGTACGTTTAATATGGCATAGGTTGCCATTAGCAAACTGTAGTCTCCGAATTCTGCCGGAGAAAGTCTGTTTGTATATAATGGGAGCAGAATAAAGCCTACGAACCGGGTAAGACTATAGCTGAGCATGTATATAAAGGTCGAGGGGAAAAGCTTGTTGAGCATGTATCTGCTAAGTGTTTAAGTTTTTGATGAGCGTGTCTCTGAAGACCGAGTATGCTCCGTGGTTTTCTTTGAATTTCATCAGTCCTTCATTGACTTTCATGTTGATAGAGCTAGTCCCAAAATCAATAAAAGCTGCTTCTTTGTTGCGATACCGTGTTAATGTGTCATAGAATAGCAGGTTCAAGACTCTCATAGGCACATACTTTTTCTTATAACAACAATAGAATACCAGCCATGTATCTTTTTTTACTTTCCAGTTACACATCCCGCCGGCATATTCATCATCTGTGTATGCACTTCTGAATTCGATTTGCTGCGGATAAAGTTTTTTTAAAAGAGTCAGTTCTGTCAGAGAATGGGTCGGCTCTGTTCCTTTTTCAGACAGGTTTTCATGAAGCAGGCTATGGAACAGATCAAGGTCATCATCACCATTAGTAATTCTCAGACCGTTAGAAATTGCCGTGTTAACATTTTTGCGAACCGACCTGTCGAGACTTATTCTATTACAGCGAAGATCCACTACGCTTGTTAGTTCTCTTTTGCTGTGTTGAAATCCGTTAGTATTTAGGGTAAAGGCAAGGTTATCGTTGTAGCAGTCTTGATAAATTGCAGGCGGTATAGTCATCCTGATTTCATCGTAGCTGTTTTTTTTAGCATATTCAATAGTTAAAATACAGATTTCTTCAGCGGATTGATAGCTTAACGGCTTGGAAAAGACAAATCCACCCCAGGATGCTCCCGGATGAGAATGAAGTATTGTCTTACCCTTATCATCATAAGAGGCAAAGGTGGCTAAGGCAACTATCTTATCTCTTTTCTTGAATAGCAGTGAGATATTGTCAAACTTACTTTCTCCATGATAGCCTAAGAATTTCTTCTGGTGAAAAATCGTGCCATTGAGAGCGTGGGCAACATAGTTGTCCCAAGCCTGATCGGTAAACTGCTCTTGTTCTTTGGTCTTTATTACTAACATAATTGATCTTACAGTCTGATTGATGATTAATCTCTAAGGATAAACCTTGCTAACAGTGTCTTTTTTAGATTGATAGCCCTGTATTGGCAGAATTCCTGACAGCACAGGCATTTTATGCAAGTCTTTCTGTTAATAACCAACTTTTTCTTATCACCATTACTCTTTTTCTCATCGAAACTTATCGCTTTTACCGGACATCCTTCCTTGCATACCAGGCACAAGACACAGTTCTTGTTGAAGTCTGGATAGTAATCATAAACTTTAAAGAATATCTTCTGCAAAAACTGTGGTAGCGCATTTATAAACGCACTGGACATACTCGCTTTCCCAATACTTGTACCCTCGAAAACAAAACCTTTCCAGCGCTCATCTATGTCAATTTGCTCGGGCTGAAGTTCGTCGTTCTCCAAGCTGAGTTTTACGGTTGGTATCTTAATCGCCTGATAACCTAACATCGATGAGGCTACATAATCTAGTGCGGATGCCGATTTTGAAGCGAACATCAATCCGAAGTTTTTGGCTGTACCTGATGATGGTCCTTCGCCTTCCATACCGACAATCCCGTCCATTATATTGATTACTACTTTGCTTTTTACTTCTGCATATATCTTTACTAATAGCTCTGCTAACTTATCAGGCTGAGGATAATACCTATGATAGTCCGACTTTATAAGACCGGGAACTATCCCAAAAAGATTCTTAACTGCACCTGTAAAGAGAGTTAAACTATGTGTTTTGTACTTGCACAGGTTAATTATGGCCGAAAATTCCATCATCTGTTTATCCAAGATCATCTTAAAGCCATCTTTTTCGGTTTCAACAATCCCCTTTTCTCCTGCGGAGGTCTTATGAAGACGCTCAATATTGTATTTGTCGACAAGGCTTTGCATCCCGGTAACCTCAAAAAGATTCTTCAAGCTGACATTGCCACCGGGGCTATCAGCAATGTATATCTGGTATCCTTTCTCTTGCAATAATAAAATCATAGCTTCAACAACTTTAGGGTGTGTAGTAACTGCTTTATCAGGATGATGCGGACCTAACAAATTAGGTTTAAGCAATACCTTTTTAGTTTTTCTTGATTCTAAGTCCTGCCATATTTTCTCTGCGGCGAAGACCTTTTCGAGGTAGTTGCGGATTTTCTCAGTGTCGTATGAGGCGATTTTTTCAATGTGAACTTTCACGCAGGTGTCTCCCTGTTTTAACGTTGCTGTTTGGTGCTGTAAGCACGATTAAAATTTTCCGTATCTGATTTGTGTAAATATAGAAGGGTGATTGTCCCAATAACTTTCGCTCGGTTCGAAGGTTGAATAGAACAGACCCAACTCTAAAGTTATATTCTTAAGATTAGCGTATCGGTAAGCAGCCTGTATTTCTGCGAAGTTGACTTTTCCTTCGTCAAATAGCGTTTGATAGTCATGATAATAAGATATGTCGAACAGCAGTGAGTGGAAAATCTTTATGAAGAATTCTGTGCCACCTTTGATGTGAAGCTTAGGCTCTAACTCTTTTTGGTCTAGCTCCCGATATGATATCGACAGGCTGCTGGTATTGTGTTGGAGCGTGTATGTTAACTGTAAAGCTTCATGTTTTTCCGGCACGTTGACTATTGTATAGCTTGAGCCGTCACTGTCACTAACCTTGTCAAAACGAAAGCTTCTGTCTGAATTCCGATACTCTGCTTGCAGCCGATGAATAAAGATACTTGATGAAAGCTCGGCCGCTCCTGTTAGCTTTCTCGCTGCGATGGGATTCCTGCTCGATTCCGAGTCAGATTTGCGGCTGCCCCAAAACAAGCTCTTGCCAAAGAAATGCTTGTGCAAAGGGTATTTGCTAAAAGACTCCTCCAGCCTCAGAGAAATTTTCTGGGTATTATGCCTGTTGTAAAGAAAAGTGGCGCTTGGGAAATAATCGGTATTATCTTCAGATTTAGTAGCGGTAACACCTATTCCCAATAAATAAGAGCGAATCTTGTCATTCTCTATGCTAATTCTCCGGTTGTAATAGCCGGTTTGGATTTGATAATGATTTCCATTATGAAATGGTGGCAGATCAAGACCCACGCTGAAAAGATGCCTCTCTCTTTGAAAATCTAGCCGACCTGTATTGCCAATAGTCAATGGATTTATAGTGTCGTTTGAGCCGTGATCTATGTGTCCGATAAAGCTGTTTTTGTAAAGGAGCTTGTTATCAGTTTCATGGAAATCATACTCGAGACCGGTATTAAGCTTTATACTGCTGATGTTTTGACTCTCTTTGTGAGGATAGTCGAAATAATCATAAATCAATGTGTGATTGTCTCGATATGAAAGATTCAACGAACCTCGATAAAGATAATCGTAATATGAAGCTTCCGTTGAGATAACCCACAAACTGTCACTTCGCTGGAGATAGCTGGTCAGATAGCTGTTTATTGTATAACTTTGACCTACAGATAACGACCTGGTCTGAACCGGTGATCTATATGCTTGTGGAGCATAGGTAGCTAAATTCAATTCTGCAATAAGAAATTCGTCATAAGAGTATTCCGCCTCAGCTCCGCCTATGGATGCGGATAATGAGCTTAGGGATAATAATAGCACTAAGCAGACCGGTAAGCAAGACAAATAATGCCTATACCTGCCGGCAGCAATCAATAAGCTGAAAATTGAGTTCATAGACTATTATCGTTTAACCTCTTTTTTCATACCAAGCTAACTTCACCGCCATTGATCTTCTCTTCCTTTCTTTCATTCTTTGTAACAAGCTCTTCCAGAACTTGATTTTTATGTCTCAAGAGAATTTTAACCCGTTAAGTCTCTTTTCCCTACTTCACCGGGCCTCAATTCTACATTATTTTAGGGCCTCCAAACCTCGGCCGCCGGCCGCTCACTCACTCAGCAGCTCATACTTCATCATTCGCTGATAATAAGAGTCTATAAACTTAAATGTAAAGGGAATCGTAACCAACAGGCCTATACCTATTAAAGCCAAACCTAATAGGTTGATTAATGTTGCGAAAACGATTAGGAAAAACTGCTGCCAACGTGTCTCTTTGCCGCCTCGGTGAACTAATATCAAACCTTTTAAGCATGAAATATCTCTGTGACCGATTAAAGAAGGTAATGGTGTCACGATTGCTAACCAGTATAAAACCAGAATCAAACGGACAATGTTCAGCATAGGATCCACACTGTCGGTGATCACCTTTATAATAAAGAAAAACAATATGTTAAGGAATATAAAGATAAAGTATTTGAAATAGTAGTTAAGATTAGCAAAGTAACCCTTGACTGTGTAGCGACCTGAGTCTTCATTGTCCATCGAAAAAGGGATAAACATTAAAGGTAGGTAGAAAAGCAAAGCCAGATTATGGAGGTAATAATTGTTGATTGTCGCCGCTAAAATGACCGCTAAAGGGACAAATAATGCGAAAAAATAGAAAATAGCGAAACTATAGTTCTCGCTCTTAACCAAGCTGTAAGCACTCCAAACTTCTTTGATTGTCTGCCGCGCAGAAAGGTCTCCTCGCAGTGCTCCGGTTGGCTCACCACATTCATAACAATATATTTGCTGCTTATCTAATGATACATTACATCGACTGCATACTAAATCATCAGTTTCTCGGTGCTGTTTGCGACTTCGTTTGGCCATCTATTCTCCTTATCATTGTGAAGCTCGAGTAATATTAATCAGAATGAATCAACATTATATCAATTCATTTTTGTCAATAAGAGTTTAATCTGCAAGGTCTCCCCGCACCGGCAAACATCCCCGAAACGCATCCAAATCTCGGTCACAGGCCGCTCACTGTTCACTGCCGAAGGCCTCAATTCTACATTCTAAATTCTAAATTATTCTAGGGCCTCAACCCTCCAAACCTTCACATCTCCAAACCTCGGCCACAGGCCACCAAGCTATCAATCCCATTCCATCCTAACAACATTACATATCTCTCCGCTTTTCAGATTAACAGCATAATACTCTTCTTTATCGGTTTCGCTATAGCTGAATTCAACCGTTTTCTTGGGCATGTATTCACCTTCCCAATACAGCTCATCGGTTTCAGGATTAGGAATTGAACCGGTCATCTTATGGATTCTTATATTGTCGTCGGGGTAGACCATTCCTTCGAAATAGAAGTTCTTCAAGCGCAGGTTTATCGGTATATTTTTATCAAGATAGAATGGGTATGTACGGTACAATTCCCTTATTTTCTCTTTCAGGCTTGGCGTCGGTTCTTCGCTGGCGAGTTTCATAATAGTTCTGGCTCTGATTCTCAGCGGTGTATTGACTTTATTCTTATATTTATTGGGCTCATATCGTTTAATCTGCTGTGTCCCGTGCGACATCTGAAACACGTAGTCTTTGCCGTATCTGCCCTTTATCCAGATAGACCTGTTTACGTTCCGCTGCACACTCGGTTTCGCCATTAAGTAGTGCCGCAGAGTCTTCTTAACCAGCCGCCACAACTGACTCGGTATCCTAACATTCATTTTTCCTCCATCTTATTCTTCATTTGCGATCTTTTATTTGCCTGCCCTATGAAGTCTTGTCTTTTCTACTTCACCGGGGTGTCACCTCTCCGGGGTTTTAATGAATTTCATTTTGACTAAGCACTCGTACGGACAGAACATTGTTCTGTCCACCAATCCCCAAGCACTCGTACGGATAGAACACCGTTCTGTCCACCAATCCCCAAGCACTCGTACGGATAGAACATTGTTCTGTCCCTCTTTAATCTAATTCTAAATCCTACATCCTACATTCTAAATCTCTTTTTTATCCGTGTAATCCGTGTAATCCGTGGATAAAAAAACCAAGCACTCGTACGGATAGAACATCGTTCTGTCCCTCCAAGAACCAAGCTCCCCTACGGACAGGACACCGTGCCTGTCCCTCTCTAAGCACTTTTCTCTCAACTCTAAACCCTAAACCCTAAACTTTTCTTCCAATTCTAAACTCTAAACCCTAAACTCTCAACTTTTCTCCCCTCTACTACTATACGTCGGAACTTTCCCTTCTTTTTGGAATTGTAAGAGCTTTTTTTAGTTGGCAATTTAAGAAATTATTTGACAGTAAACAACCGCTTGCAATAAATGGTATTCGTTCAACAAGTTTGTTAACGTACGGATAGAACATCGTTCTGTCCCCAAACAAGGAGGTTTGAGATGAAAAAGAAGAAATTATTCGTTACGCTGTTAGTAGTTATGTTTACTTTTACTTTACTGACTGCCCAAAAGATGCACATTCATTTGGCAGAAGAGGGAACGGAATCATACTCTTTAGACGAGATTCTTTCCATCACTTTTCGTGAAGAAGCATCACTATTGACAGCAACAACAATGTACGTCCATCTATCTGCCGACAGTGTCGGTTA
>PWNZ01000161.1 GCA_003564135.1 Candidatus Cloacimonadota bacterium | reverse complement strand
TTATACCGTTGATAATTGGGATTTTGAGGATATCTGGAGTAACTGGACAGTTGACTATCAATATCCTGCAAACTACCAAAATTTTGTGCTTAAGACTTATCCCTATCTCCGCTGGCAAGGAGAACCGGATGAACATAATTACCCCTTAGAAGATGAAGAACGTCATGTAAAATTCTACAATAAAGAGCGTGATGTGCATTGGGAAAGTTTTCCCAGACTCAATGCATCATATTGTTGGGGTACTACAGTTTCTGTTTTAAGTCCTTTTGTTTGGCCGCTTCATACTGAACGTGAGAGCGGACTTGATAGGGTAGATTCACAGAATTTCGAAAATGATGAAGATATTATGTGGTATAGATGGGATGGAAATATAGGTTGGGAACCTAATGACCCGGGAGTAAGGTTCAGGCGCCGCCAAGGTTACACGCTTAAGTTTCACATGCCTGAAGAACCGGATGATAAATATCATGAAGTTGTGGGTGAAAAGTTACCCGACGATGCCGTGATGACTCTCTATCCGACACCACCCGAACATTATACAGATGATAAGTATTTTAATTGGGTTGGTTATTTTCTTTATGAGACACAGACTTTTCGTCAAGCCTTCGCCGACATTATTTGCTATGTAAATTTGATTATGGGTGAAGAAGGCATGGCAGTATATGAGGATGGTGAATGGGCCGGCATTGATGATTATAATACTTTTTATGGTAAGATGTATAAGGTTAGATTACGACCCGATATCGGAGAGCCAATATCGTTTACCTGGAATATTACCGGGGCCGGAACACGCAGCGCTTCATCTGATGAATATATTTATCGCCCCGCTCCAACTTACTTTACTTTCAGTGAAAAACCGAGTTACGAGTCTTTCTTTATTGAGGAAATCAATGATGATGAAGGACTGCAGGAAATCGGTGTCTTTGCAGGTGAAGAATGTGTGGGAGCGGTTACCTTTCAAGGCAACTATCCTATTCAGGTGTTGGGTTATACAGATTTCTGTCATATAGATAAAGATATTAGTTTCGTCTTGTACTTCGGTGAGGACAGAAATCCGAAAAGGGTAACAGTAGTTGAGGCTAAAGATAGCGAAGGTAATTATACCCCACAGATTTTGAAGCCTTTAAGCCGTAAATTTACATTTGTCCGGCTTGGAGCTGAAAATTACGAAGATTACAAGGAATCCGTCTGTGAGCCACAGACCGTTATGGGTCAAAACTATCCTAACCCGGTAGTGATAAATAGAAACATAAAAACTAGGTCTGCTTTAACTGAGATACCGCTATATCTTGCTCAGACGACGGATGTTTCTCTTACAGTGTATAATATTCGAGGACAGAAGGTAAGAGTAATAACTTCCGGAAAACTTAGCGAAGGCAGACACGCATTTGTATGGGACGGAAAGAATGAACAAGGATTTCATGTAGGAGCAGGTATTTATTTCTATAGGTTGGAAAGTCCTGCTGAAACCGTTAACAAGAAAATGTTACTGATTAGATAAGAAAATAACAGTCCACGGATTACACTCTTAAGATAAAAAAAGCTATTGGTTGTTCACACTATTTTCGAACCGATATATCCAAAGTTACAATAGTTATCTTGTGTAATCCGTGGACATACCTAAGGGGGATGAATGTATTTCAAGACCAAGAACCAAGAACTAAGAACCACGACCAAATATATCCTTACAGCCTTAATGTTATTAATAACTGTAAGTTTATTACACTCAAGAATTCACACTATCAAGCAAGACGGTACCGGTGACTTTGATACTATAACAGCCGGTATAAATGCCGCTGCTTGTGGCGACACAATTCTTGTCTATCCGGGAAGATATTTGGAAAACTTATATTTCCGAGGCAAAGACAGAGTTATTACCAGCCTTTACGGTATAGAAAGTTATGACAGGAACATAATTAGAGAGACCATTATAGACGGGAATCAAAACGGTACTGTTGTTAGATTTCGAGATAATACCAGGAATACGGTACTAAACGGTTTTACTATTACTAACGGTTCCGGCTTTGCTTTAAGAGGCAGTGACGGTCTCGTTCAATCTTTCGGAGGTGGTATTGATATTTCAAGCTCGTATCCGGTCATCAGCAATAATATTATTGAATATAATAACGCTTATTTTGCCGGTGGTATATACAATATAAATGATCCTTTTAATCAGGATTTATCTCCTTTATTAAAAGGGAACACAATAAGATATAATCATGCAATATGGAGCAGCGGAGGAGTTAGTGGGGTAGGAGCTGAATTTTCTAATGATGCTCCCAACAGTATCTATTATAATTATTCAAGTACAGGCACGAACGACCTTGCTATGGGTGAGACTAACCAGGAAGTGTTGGTATTGGATACTTTCACTGTTTCTGATGAAGTCGCTTTATCGGATAGAGAGAATCATCATTTTAGGGTATCTTGGGAATACGCACCTGAACAACCCGAAAATTTTGATTTGATTGTCTTAAATCATAAGATTGAGCCTGTAGAAGCCGATCTATATGTCAGTCCCGAAGGCTGTGACTCTAACAGTGGTTTAATGCCGGAAGAACCGCTGCAGACGATTAACTTTGCCTTGTCAAAGATAGACCCTGACTGCGAGCAGCGGCGAAATATCTATTTAGCCGAGGGGATCTATTCACATTCGTTAAATAATCAGTTGTTTCCGCTTAAACTCCGGTCAAATGTTAACATCATCGGACAAGGCAAGGAGAGTACCATTCTCGATATGGAATATAAATCATGGGCTTTCACAGCCATAAGCTATCAGGATGGATCTATTATAGACCCAGATATAAATCCACGATATAAGTCGAATTTTTCTATCCAAAATTTATCCATAGTAAATGGTGGCCAAAGCCCCGACAATAAGCATAAGTACTTCCAGATGCATACCGGTTTTTATTTTAATTCCGTCAAAGATTATGAGATAAAAAATGTCGGTATATACGACGGAATAGGCAGAACACCTTTCAGCGGAGCCATATTTTCTCATGCTAACAGCAACTTTGTCCTCAAAAATCTTGACATAATCAACTATTGCGGGGCTTATGGCTTACGTATACGTATCCTACAACCTGGAACTTCCGAAAAACTATTTTTCGAGGCTAAAAACATAAGAATACGTAAGGGCAATCCTTCTCCCGGAAATTGGCTTGACCGTCCATACTCAGCAGTCGGTCTTCCGTTCTATATTACCCGAAGTGATTATGCAGAACAGCCTTTTTACGCCACTATATCAAATTTGGAGATTACCGATAATGTATTCAAACCTTCACATCAGGGAATCAGAGCTAGTGCTTTTTCCTACAGGGATTTTTCAGCTCATTCCCCGGGTAAATTACGCCTTATAAATGCAACAATTGCGAATAATATTGGTAAAGAAGGGGTAAGAGGAGGAGGAATTTACCTGACTGGTAATGTCGATGTAAGTATAATTAATTCCATCATTTATGGCAATAATCCTTATAACATTATTTTAAACAACTCATTTGGTTTTCCTGTAAATATACGCATAAATAATTCTATCTTGGAAGGAGGTTGGAGAGGAATTATACGGGATGGTAATGTTGAGGCAGATGTCCATTGGGGAGATGGTAATGTCGTTGTCGACCCACTGTTTTTGGGCGAGGACGTGAATAAAGATTATCCTTATATGCTGTCTGAAGATTCACCGGCACGGGGGGCAGGGACATTGGATATCCCCGATTTTGAGTTTCCTGAGTATGATCTGGCGGGGAACCCGCGGATAGTGGATGGACAGATAGATATGGGGGCGTATCAATATCAGCCGCCAACTTCAGTTGAAGATGATGAGAGAGACGGAGTGACTGAGAGACGGAGAGACGGAGAGTTTAATCTGCATAATTTTCCTAATCCGGTGACTTACCTCCATTCCGACAGGCAG
>PWNZ01000147.1 GCA_003564135.1 Candidatus Cloacimonadota bacterium | reverse complement strand
GGCTAATGATAATAGTTGCCTGCGTTCCTCGGCTAATGATAATAGTTGCCTGCGTTCCTCGGCTAATGATAATAGTTGCCTGCGTTCCTCGGCTAATGATAATAGTTGCCTGCGTTCCTCGGCTAAGCCTTGCTTTGAGTTGGCATATTATTTCAAGTCATTTTCCGGTAATGAAAAGTTACTAATTGCTGCGATAACCCGGTGAAATAGAAAAAAAGATTTCCCGGGTCAAGAAGAAATGATTCCACGGTTCATGAATCCAGCTGACCAGCCGAATGAACCGACCAAAGGGAACTCGGCGAGGAACGCAGCCAATTCAGCGCTCCGGAAATCTACTGCATTATTTGGGTTAAATAACCGGGGATACTCCCTTCGACAGGGCCAACTTGATGAAGGACACCCTCTTTCATTTCATGAATTCTGACCTTATGCTTTGGTGGTAAAAGATAAATCACTTTACTAAAAACAGCTACGATATAGTTTGGTTTGCAATAAACTAACTGGAGGAAACATGATTTCTAAAGAGAAAGTAGAAGAGGTGTTAAACCTCGTCAGGCCGGCTATTCAATCTGATGGTGGTGATGTAGAACTTGTAAGAGTGAGAGACGATAACGTAGTTGAAGTCAAACTCACCGGCGCCTGCGGGACTTGTCCTATGGCTACTTATACACTCAAAGCCGGGATAGAGCGTGTTCTGAAGGAAAAGATACCCGAAGTTAAAGAAGTTATTCAGCCTCAGGATTGATCAGGGCTGCAAAACAAATCACGAATATTTAGCAATATAATATTATTCAGTCAGCATCAGCCTTAGCTGCGGCGCAAAGACATTTTGGGGATTATCCTGCAAAAAAGATGTTACGGCTTGGCGGTAAGGCTGATCTCTGTTTTTTTGGATATCACTAAGCTTCAAAGCTGCATAGCCGGCTAATGAACTGTTTTGATAAGGATAGGAAAGTAGCGTTTGAGCTATCTCTGTTTTGCCGGAGTGGTAAGACCAAATTGCGGCAGTAAGGACAAGCTCCTCATCCCTGAATTCTATCCGACCATCCTTGATCCTTTCGGCAATATCCGGCTCTGCTATGATACTATTATCATAACCAAGATCGCGGTCTGTATATAGTGAATCGATAGCTTCTGATGTGTTTCTCAGGATTTTAGAAACAGCTTGGTTCGCTTTGTATAAATTTTTAAGCCTGTATGCTTCTAGAAAAATATCTCCGTTCTGCGGATTTATTTGTCCCATCATTACTGCTAAAAACAGAGCTTCGTTTGTAAGTTCGGTATCAGGTATTCTGATTATCAGTTCGGCCATCAGAGAATCCGACGAAGTCTGATTGACCATTAAATTGTGCAAGTAACGATAATAATAACTGATATTATATACTCGAGACCCTGAAGACTCAGCAGCAACAGTTGTTTCGATGGTACCTTCTGCCTGGTCATAGTCTTCACTCATTATTAGATATCTGACCTTTTTGAGATCGATTTCCCGTTGTTCGTTACGGTTGAAAGCGAAGTTCTTAGCGTCGTCAAGCCACCCAAGCACTGTGTCTTTAGGCTGATCGTTTCTTATTGATAAATCGGCCAGCATTTCTCGAACAATTCTGTTTACATGAGACCTGTATCTGTAATCCCTTCTTTGTATCGATTCCTTTTCCGTCAGCATTAGCAGCGTCTCTTCAGCCTGCTCATAATCACCGGAAGTTATATGTATTGATGCTACTTTGACCTTTACTTCAGCCTTTCTGACCGGGTTGTCGATTTCATTATAATATTCTTCATAGGCTCTAACCGCGAGCCCAACGTGTCCGGCAGCAGTTAATTCATCGGCAAACTCGACCAGTTTGTCCAGACCAAGCTGTTGATAAACGGTATAGGCGTCATCATACAACTCGGAGTGAACTAAGGTCATGGCCAATAATTCCAGCAAAACCGGTTCTTCCTTGTCTTCGAGTTCACCGATTACTTCACTGACTAAGCTCTCTTCTTGATCGATCATACTATTGATCCGGTCGGCAACCATATAGAGAAAACCCGTATTACGGGACAGATGTTTAATATATTCGTCCAATGCCGGAGAGAATTGGTTATTTGCTTGATACATTCTGCCCAGCTCCGAAGCAAAGAGATTTTCATCTCCGGTCTGCGTCCTGGCCATCTGCAAGATCTCTATAGCTGTGTCATATTGGTTAATCCGTTCATAGGCTAAAGCAAAATCCTTGTAAAGGTTCACCATACCCGGATTCTCTTTGATAAAGTCGAGACCTATCCGTTCGGCCTGTCTGAACTCGCCTTTTTGACCGTAAAGGGTTATTTTAAATTGAATCCAGTCCTCTATCTTGAAAGCCTGCTGATGAGTATCAAGAAACTCTTCCGCTTCTTCATGTCGGTTAAGGTTCATCAGTACATTGAAATACGCTTCAGCTATAGCATTGTCTTGGGGATATTCTTTAATCAGGTCTTGATAGATATCAATTGCGCTATCAAAATCTCTTCGCGCCTCCATTCTTCGAGCCTGATTGAACATTATCTGCCTTCTATCACGCTGGGAATAGCTGATCACCGGTAAAATCATCAAAATAATTACCAAAACAGAAAGTTTTAATGTATTGCCTGACATAATAATCTTTATTCCTCTTGGTTTATTGCCCGGATATTCAACATCCTCAGATACTCTCGAATCAACTCACGGTACTCTTGAGGAAATGACCTAAACGCATCTTCCAACATAGCTTCCCTTCTCAACCGTTCAAACTCTTGTTGGATATCTTCAGGCATCTCCCAATCGTCACTTTCTCGTGTCTCGCCTCTTCTTCTGCGCGAATAATCCCTTTGGTTTATAGACTGCTGGGCATCAAGCAGTCTGGAAAGGATTTTTTCTTGGCTTTCAATGACCGATTGGTCTAAACGATTTCTTTTTAGCTGTCTGGAAACTGACTCTAATTCTTCTATCATTTCGTTAATGGCATTTGCCTGCCTTTGAGCTTCGGGGTTAGTTTCCAGCATCCTTCTCAGGTTTTCAGCCAGTCTCTCTTCTTCGGAAGCTATTCGTTGCATCTGATCACGGATTTCGCGGGACATACCACCGTCTTGACCTAACTGCTCAAGCAATTGCTGCGTCAGCATATTAATGCCCATCTGCTCCTGCCCCATCTGCTGCATTGCTTGCATCAGACTTTCCATACCACCGGCACCACCTTGTTCCATATTGTCTGCCGTTTGCATCAGGTTAAATATCATCTGATTCAACCCTTTCTGAATATTTCTCAGGCGACTGGCTATTACCGGGTTTCTGGAATCAACGATATGGCTAAACATATCTCGGTATTCAGCAATTGTCCGGTCGGCATCCATAATAAACTTCGGCGTTATATAAAGCACAATTTCCGGTGAACTATACAATTTTCGGAGAATAAGCTGCAGGGAATCATAGTTGGAAATAAGATTAGGATAGATAGGGAATGGGTCTCTAACCAAACGATCAGACACCTCCTGATGTTCTGAAGATAAAGCTAATAATCTCCTAACTGTTTGTCTGACGGCATCGGTCATCTCCTCCATACTACCGGCCATCATCATATCACTCATATCGGCGAGTTGCGCACCCATTTGCTGCATCTGCTCCAGTCCCTGCTGTTGGTTATCGGCCGATTGTTGCATCTGTTGATCCATTAAGTTTTGCAAACTCTGCTCTAAATTATCACCAATTCCGTCTTCTTGGCCAATCTGATCAATCATATCTTGCATAGCGTTCATCATGTCCGCATCTTTATCCGCATCCATTGATTCCATAGTCTCTTGTAATTGCTCTTTGAAGGCTTCAAGCTTGTCTTGAATAGTTTCTTGCTCACCAGCTAATGCTTCACCATCGGCACCCTCTTCGGTAGTTCGCTCTAGCAGGTTTTGCTGCATCTGCTCCAT
>PWNZ01000245.1 GCA_003564135.1 Candidatus Cloacimonadota bacterium | reverse complement strand
TATCAATTATTGGAAGAATGGAGAGATAATGAAGAGAGCATCAAATCTATGGCAGCTTCTGCCGTCATCAATACCTTAAAACCTAAGTTACTATCAGAAGATGAGCAAGGACATCTCGCTTTCCTCTTTGATGCGAAAGATTGGAAACAGATTAGCGAAACAATAACCTTAGAAAGTATAAGAAGATTCATTGATTGTTACGATTATTGGCATAATGCATTAAAGGAGGTATAAAATGGCTAATAATGAATTCGTTACGAGTTGTGAACTGATTGCGAAAGCAACAGACCCTATCTATATCGGTACCGGTGGATATACAATCGGTAGAGTTGATAATACTATCGTAAGAGACCCCATAACTAAAATACCAAAAATACCCGGAACAAGCGTTGCCGGTACTTGGCGATATTTTATGGCATTGGAGTTGCAGGGTTGGTTTCATAAGAAATTTGATGAGATTAAGCAAATAATTTCATCAACATCATCTGAAAAAGATGTGAAGTCATTACTGAATAGGAAAGTAGATGATGATTTGAAATCCGATAAAGATTTGTTTGAAAACAGGAAAAAAAGTTTTATCCTATATGCAAAACAGATAAAAGAAAATATCGATAATAAGGAAGAAAACAATAATACTTGGTATCTTCATTGGGGCAACCTAATTTCCAGTATGAACTGTGCAGGGCAGGATGACTTATCAACTGAAAAAGCTAAACAGACTCAACGGGTATCAACAACCAAGTTTGGTCATTGTGGTCACTGCATAGTCTGTAAATCATTCGGTTATGCTAAGAGTGATAAAGCAGAACAGGGACTTTTATCTTTCACCGATCTCAATATTCTCTTTTTTCCGGTATATACTCGTCTTGGAACAAGATGGATAACTTCTAAAAGTGTATTGAACGATGTCGGTTTGTTGAATGGAGAAGCTGATAACGAAAAAGTAAAATTCGATTATGTCATCGTTGATGATAGCGACACCTCAATAAATGTTAAAGAACACATAAACTTAGGCTGGATTTATCTTCCGATTTCTAAAGGCAATCTGAACATTGACTTATCGAAACTTAAACATTCCAAGAATATGATTGATCATAATCAAATAGTCATCGTTCCTGATGATCTGCTCTCCCAGATAATTAATTCTAATCTTGAGGTTCGTACTTCTGTCTCTATAGACCCCAATACCGGAGCAGCTAAACAAGGTGCTCTATTCACGTCCGAAGCAATACCGAGAGCTACCTATTTCTATGGGAAGGTTCATATATTCCAAAGATTAACCTCATACTTAGATGCTAATAAAATATGTGAGGCTCTCAAAGAATCAAAAAAATACTATGAAACACTTGGTATTGGTGGAATGACCACCAGAGGCTTTGGAAGATTAAGAGTGGAAATAATGCAAGAAAAAGGAGGCAAAAGTGATACAGGATCAAAAACAGCTTCCTAAGACTGATGCAGATAACAAAGCGAAAGCAGTTCGTCTGGATGCGGTAATACAGCAAATCAGCTTTGAATTGGCAAAGGCTGTAAGTAAAGATAAGAAAAAAGTTAATGATTTAGAGAAAGCAACGGGTGTACTTGCCCAAGATGGAGTGTATGCCTTTTATGTATTCTGTGAAAGCAAGAAATACACTGTCAGTAAGGAGAAGAAAGAGTCACTATGGAAAGAAGTTATTGGTAAAACTATTCAAGAAGAGTTTCAGAATACAACCTTATCATTGCCACAACTTGAAATCGGAAGCGAAATAAACGAAAGTTACTTTAAAAAATTAGCAAATAACCTTTACGATATGCTGTTTGTTAAAGATATCTTTGATAAGATACTCGTCTACACACGTTATCATTTGAAAGCTATGGGTGCTGTGGAGGGTGAATAATGGATAAGCAATGGTATCAATTAACCTTCAAGTCTCTGCAGCCTCTACATATCGGGATGGGAACTTATGGAGTATTATCTCCCACAAATATCTACATCCCCGGAAAAACGATGTGGGGAGCTTTAACAAGGGCTTTGGGGGAGAAGTTAGGCCAGGATAAAGAACAGCTAACAGATGAACAGAGTAATCTATTCGCCGAAATATCGAACTTTTATCCTTATATAGATGATAGAACCTGTTTCCCCAACTATAAAAAGGGAGAGTTTCATTTGGGAGATTATTCAGAGAAGAAATTCCGGTATCTTTTCACTGATACTTTTGTTTCTACGGCAATTAAAGCGGATAGTCAATCGGCTATGGATGAATCCCTGCATGAGATGGAACTCTTGCTGCCTCGCTCTAAGGAGGATAGCCCGAAAGATTTGCTCTGGAGAGGTATGTTGCGAGCAGATCTCGATGAGGAGACAATAGGAAATGAGGATAGTAATGATCTGCTGAAAGATTTTCTTGTTAAGGGTAAACAAATCAGAGTAGGCGGCGAACAGAAATATGGCTACGGATTGATGGAGCTGACCTGCATTCAACTTTTAAAAGATGATAAAAACAACAATGAAACCAATTGGAATCTTGTTAATGGAGAAATAGTAATTGCTGATGATAAAAACTTAGTCCACAGTGTAGATGAAAACTCCTTTCCAAGGATCATTATGGGAGAGCGGGAACTTTGGTACGAGACAATAGCCAATTCAGAAAAAAAGCTTTCTCTTGGGAAAACGAAAATGACATACCGTCCCGGCTGTAAAGTTCAAGGAGGCAATGAATTGAAGCTCTATAAAGGGGTAATTGTTGAAGGAGATTAGCATGGCGTTATCCAAATGCGGACGAGCAGGATACCGTGTCTGCCCTCAAAAATCCGGAATTTAGTGATAATTCGTGAAATTAGTTGATAAATATGGAGATTAAATAATGGTTAAAATTGAAGTAATGGATAGGGAGATAAATATTCCGACAATTAATACGGATGCTTATATTAGCCTTACAGATATGGCACGTCTGAAGGATGCTGACAGGACAGATTATGTTATCCAAAACCGGTTGCGAAATCGGAATACAATTGAGTTTCTCGGTATTTGGGAAGTTTTGAACAATCAGAGCTTTAAACCCATCGAATTCGATGGGTTTAGAAATAAAGCCGGACTAAATAGCTTTGTTTTAACCGCCAAACAATGGATTGAAGCTACAGGTGCTATTGGAATAAAATGGATAGAGATAATATCGATATGGTTATCAATACACAAAGTATCTGTGAAAATTCGTGTAATCAGTGGATAAACAAGATGGCTAATTCTTTTTTCCGGCAGGGATGATAGAGTCCTGGGGCAGCGGCATAGAAAAGATGGTCGGAGAGTGTAAATCAGCCGGTGTACCGGAACCGGAGTTTATCTATGAACAAACCGGTGTGTGGGTAGTCTTTAACTACAAGGTAGAGAAACAGATAGAAGATAAAAATAAGGAGAAAACTAGGAGTATAACTAGGAGTAAAACTAGGAATAAAACCAGAGATAAAATCATTCAATTGATTAAAAGAAATCCCTCCATAACCCGGCAAGAGATGGCAAAAAAGATAGGAATAACAGTTAAAGGTGTCGATTGGCACATTGATGTGCTAAGAAAGGAAGGAAAACTTATACGATCAGGCTCAAGAATAGCAAGTTACTGGCAGGTAATTGAAGATGAAGACGAGTCGAGGCAATAATGAATAGTCAAGGATTCAACCGCATACTCGGGTGTAAATTATGGTGTAATACTATGATGAAGATATTTCTATCTGAACCCGATTTAATGTATCAAGCTCTTCCAGAGCTTGACTTAATGTCTCCAGAGCATCCTTGCTCTGGTAAAGCTCTCATTCATCCTTTTGGGTGTCTGCAACTGTCAAGATTGCTTCGCATAATCAGTCGATGAAATCTCAAAACAGAGATAATAATCTCACCGTAGTCATTGAGAAACAAGAAAATTTTATGTCATAATTTGAGAAGCAAATGCATCTTTATTGATGTAAGAAAATTA
>PWNZ01000108.1 GCA_003564135.1 Candidatus Cloacimonadota bacterium | reverse complement strand
TTATTTTACTTTTACCACCAACAAACAAAAAATGAAAGTCCGGGTGTTTTTTTAAAATGCTTTTTAATGCTTTGCAAATTGTAAACTGATCCCTTACATCATTTTTAAAATTACCGATCATTCCCGCAATTATACTACTTTCATTGAGGTTCAATTCCCCCAAAATTGTATCCGTTGTTTCCATTTTTCTTGGTTCTATTCCATTATATAAAATGCTCTGATTTGACGGTAGCATCTCTTTATTCTCATAATGATCACGTACATCTTTTGAAACAAAGGTTATATGATCTGAGAACATTTTTGCTCCTTTTCTCAAAAACCAATACAGCCTTCCATTTCCAATACTATGAACAGTATGAACTATTTTAACATCCAGTCCCATTGCAGCAGCTTTTACATACAATACATCTAACCCCTTATGTATATGTATAATATTGATTTGATGATCGATGATTAGTTTTCTCAATTGTTTAATAAATCCGAAACGAGAGCTATCCAGGGGAATATAATGGATGGATAGCCCTTCCTTTTCAAATCTCCTCTCCAGCTCACCACCCCGATATGTCACAACTATTGTATGACCGTATTCTTGTGGAAAATGTTTACATACATCATAAGCCAGTATTTCTGCACCGCCAATATTAAAAGAACCAAAAAGATGAATAACGTTATACACGTAATGTTTGATGAAGTTTATACAAATTAAGTAATTTCAAAGATAGACCTTCATAGCCACTCTTTCCATAACAGTGTTCGATCACATCTTCTTTCAGGATTCCATTCAATTCGGTTTTTACGAACTTTGTTACCGAAACTTTTGATTGTTCAGTGAATAAGTACTCCCACTGCATCTGTTTGCCCTGTTTTTTTCTATAGATTAACGTTTTTGGTAAATACTTCTCCAAATATTTTTTTGCGTAGTACTTATTTTCAAACCGTTTTAATTTCTGCCCGACCGGAATACGCATCAGAAAAGAGACAAAATCTTCCTGTATGTAAGGGAACCGAAGCATGACATTGTTCATTTTGGCCAGTTTGTATATAACGGGATTCTGGCGGCTCACTTCGCCAAAATAAACCTGTGATGCATACACACACTCCATCATAGAACCATCAGTCCTGAATACCTCATCTGCTTTTTTTGCAACCGCTTCACGTACAAGTTGTTCATCAGTAAATAAATCTTTGGCAAGTGTATTGGAGAATGCTGCCAGCACAAATTGTTCCTTTCTGATTTCAGGATAGATAAAACGGATAAAATCGAATTTTTTCATCCTGTTCGATGCAAGTCGAAACAGATTTCCAAATAGAGCCGGAAACATCTGATAAAGTTTCAACACTTTTAATACCTGGCCATGCCCGAATAGTGCATCAGCACCATTTCCAGAAATACATAGCGACGGTTCAGTGCCGGATAGCTCTTTAAAAGAGCGATAGAACATACTTTCACCTACATAAATACAGGGACTGAACAGACTGTGAATACCTTTTTCCATATCAGCCTTGATCTCGTCTATAGAATACTCAAAAACCCGGTGCTCGCACTTCAAGTGATTTGCAACTTCAACTGAGTATTGGCCATCCATGCCATAACCACTCAAATTTGCACAATAAGATTTATTGTAGCCTATTTTGCTCAATAATACCTGCAATAATGAGGAATCAACACCGCCACTTAACTGATTCCAAACCTCAATATCCGGCATATTACTGTGTAGTTCTTTGAACTGTTTTACCAGCAAGGTTTCCATCTCTATTATAATGTCATTATCCGCTTTCGTGCCGTTTTGGTTATTTGCATCAAAGTAGCGGTTAGTCTGTATGGTTTTTATTTCCAAAGAATGAACGTCAAAAACTACGCATTCACCACGTTTTATTTTATATATCTCATCGAACAGGGTTTCTCCCTCAGGTAAATCCTCAAATAAAAGATAATTTGCTATGGAATTCCGTGAGAGAGAAAGAGAATGAGCAGTATGGAGCAATTTGAGAGATGTTGAAAATATAAAGCCGGAAGAATGCTTTGGTTTCAAATAGTAACCCGACTCTACTCCATATTTATCTATCAATATGGTGATTTTCTCATTCTCTATGATAACTACGGAGTAGTAGCCCTCTAACGATGCAATTAGTTGATCTGTACTCTTATTCAGATAAAAGTCACCAAGAAAGTCTTCTACCTTGGCAAATCTTTTTTTGTTAAGTTCATCGAAATTAAAAAAATAACCTGTATAAAATATCTTCAGATTTTTATAATGTACAGGTTTTCTGTTTGTGTATAGATCCACACCTATTTGGAAGGGTAACCGGCTCTTATTTTCTTTCTGTTTACAGATCAGCAATTCTTCAAAATTAGTTATCATTATTGCATCTCACTTTAATGTGCATCTGCATGGAATAGCTGCCAGTTTTTTGATTTTCGGATATCAAATCCATGCATAAAAAAATCTTCATCTTCAGGCATTTGAGCAACCGGTCGTACAAGAAGTGGAAACCGTTTTTTCCCAAGCAACCTATTCAAAAGATTAAATTCCTTAATAAAATGGGATTGTTTTAACCAGTCATTTTGCTGAAAAGAAACCTGCCATGTTTGAATGACTGTGATTTTTAAAATCCGCATAGCTGAATGGATTAAAACAGTAAAAGTTTCCAAACCGTCTGCACTATATTCTTCAAGTACATAACGGGCATCGGATAATCTTTTCAAAATAATATATCCTTTCAATTCCTCATCTTTCAAAGAATGAACATAACGATATTGATCCGTTTTATAAGAATATCTCCAGTTTAAATAGTCCGAATTTCGCTGGTTCGTACATTTCTCTGAAAACCGGTTTCTTTCATAAATTTTTTCCAAAAGATCTCCATCTATTTTTCGGGAGAAAAATACACTATACCCATTAAATTTGCTTTTTTGTTGTATTGGGGCTGAATGTGTTCTCTTTGAAAAAAAATATCTAATTGCGTTTGTGAATGAGATTTTTAAAGCTATGGATCTATCAGAATCCATTTCAATAAATCCATTTTTTATATTGGCTTTAACAGTTTTCGAGTTAGAAGATAGGTTTAAAAAAATTCCTGATTTTTCTATTTCACCAGAATTATCAAGTGATTTATTTAAAAGTTTTAGAATACCCTTGCCTCTATAATCAGGATGAATCACTGTATCTGCATTGCTATAAACGTTTATCAATGATTGCTGATAAATGAATTTCTGCACAACGGCAGCTCTTATTCCTACTATCTTATCCCTATGCTTAGCAATAAAAATTAGTGGAGTTGATGTATTTGGATTATTCTCATATCTCCAACAAAATTTCTCTTCACATTCCGATGGTTCTAAGCCTTTCCACAAATGTGCCAATAATTTCAACACTCCGGACCGGTCAGTATCTGAGTATTTCGAAATTGTAATATCAGAAGTATTAAATCCACTCATTTCTGGAAAAACCTCCACAATCCACTCGCCCTTACAACCATCTCATTTACATCTTGCACATCATTCATTGATATTCTGTTGAGCTGATAAAGAGACTGGTTTTTGTTGTTATAATCCTGGTTAACTGTGAGCAGACATTCGTAACCCGCCTGCTTTGCAAGCTTTTCTTCCCGTTCACCAAACTCTCCATTCGGATACGCCAATGCATTAACAGGCAGATTAAATTGCTGTTTAAGATCTTTTTTTGATCCCGATATCTCTTCCTCAGCAAGCTTATCACCGCATTTCGGCAGCATGTAATGATAACGAGTGTGCGACTGAAAATCGATAAACGGTGATTCTTTCATCTCACCTATTTCACTTGCGGTTAGGGCTTCCCGTTCCTTCATTTCATCATCCATCTGAATACCACGTTCTTCCAGTGCACTCTTAAACGCTATCTCAGGCAAACCTTTGATGCGATTGCGTTCCTCATGTTTTTTTAATCGATAAAACCAATACCCTTTTTTCGTACCTACAATAGCAGAACACAGA
>PWNZ01000136.1 GCA_003564135.1 Candidatus Cloacimonadota bacterium | reverse complement strand
CTATGATCCTCGCAATCAGTGGCAGTCCCAGGAAAAACCGTATGATCCACAGTGCGATCAAAAGCCTGAGTGATGGTCTAAAAGAAGAAGTAGAAATCATCTCTTTAGCCGGAAAAAAGATCAACGGCTGCACCGGCTGTACTAGCTGCGCCAAAGACAACATCTGCAAGCTCACAGATGACTGGAACCATATCGGCCGGAAAATGGTAGAAGCCGATACCATCATCTTCGGGGCCCCGAATTATTACGACACCATCAACGCCCTGGCGCATGCGTGTTTGGAGCGGACGTTCTGTTTTCACCATCTGGGCGGGTTTTCCCTGGCCGGCAAGACAGGCATCATCGTCACCACCACGCGTAAGAGAAACGCGCCCGATCCTGTCAGAACCATCATCGAACGCTTCATGAAAGCCAACAAGATGGATGTGCAGGCCCGGATACAGGTTGATGGGTATGCGCCCTGTTATACCTGTGGTGTGGGCCATAAGTGCAAGGTCGGTACCGTTGTTAAGGAGCACGGCGTCCTAGAAACGATCGAAGCCCGCCGCCTGTCTCAAGAAGTGGCTAGGCAAAAGGAAACGATGGCTGATATCATGCGTGTAAAAGCTTGTTACACCAGTCAAACCGGGACAATACCAACAGGAAAACGGCGGACAGCTAAACCGGGTCCGGTCAGCGGAAAACAATCCGGTGGTTGATCACGCAAATGAAACAGCCATAGGCATCCGTTGTTTTGGTTGCCGGTAAAGCGTTAAAACTCTTCCTTAGAACCCGATAGAACCCGGGTTCTTATTTTATGCGTTTATTTACAAATAAACCCAACAAAAACATGGTCTCAGGCGTATACTCTATGAAATGAAAGGGTGAAGACCATGCAAAACCAACAACCGACCTGTTTCAAAAAACCGAGTTTCCATATCCTCACTTCACATGTCTGGGATCATTATCTTGAAAAACCGGCGCTACTGCTGGATCAAAACACGCTGCATCCCGACCTTAAAATCATCACCGTCCTCAGCACCGGATCAGGTCTGATGAAATCGTTGACGGCGCTGCACCTTGCGGAATCCTACGCCCAGCAGGGGTATAAGACACTGCTTATGGAAGCCAACGTCCGCAACCCGGTCTTCCACACGTTGTTCACCCTCGAAGATACCAAGGGTCTTACCGACCACATCAGCGGCAACCCCTTGCCTATCACCCGGTACAAACCCGGTCTTGATCTGGTTTGCGGTGGGACGCCCACCTTGAATGTCGCTACGTTTCTACTCAGTCGCGAACTCAAACAGTGTATCCATGCTTTAAAGGGTCGGTATGACAAAATCATCATCGACACCCCGGATTTATCGGATCACAAAGACGCCCTGATTTTAAATGATTATGCCTGTGGCAGTGTCATTGTCCACGATAGCCACGACGTTTCATAATAATTTCTCCTCGAAAAAGCGCCGCAGTTTTGCGGCGCTTTTTCTGGTGGGATCCTAAAACCATTTCAAGTGCTTAAAGAGGAAGAACATGAACCCGGCAAGCAGGAAACATAGGCCGATGAAAAGGGTGAGGGCGTGTTCGTAGGCCAACAGTTCGAAATAGACGAAGTTCATCCCGAAAAAGCCGGTGAGAAACGATAAGGGGATGAAGATGGCTGAAAAAAGGGTGAGGGTGGTCATGATGCGGTTCATCTTGTTCGACTGGTTGTTGATCTGCAGATCGAGCAAGTGACGCATCAGTTCCCGGGCCTGGTTCAAATGGTTATCGAGCCTGACGAGGTGGTCTTTTAAGTCCTCGAAGAAACGTTGGTTGTCATCGCTGAAAAAGGGCGGTCTTTTGTTGATGGTCTTATCGATGTGTTCTAAGGTGGGGGTGACGTTGTTTTTGAGTTTGAGCAGTTGCTTTCTCAAAAGATAGAATTGTTCTTGGTTGATGACGCTTGTTTCCAGAATCTCCGCTTCGAAGGTCGTCGCATCGACCTCCAGACGTTCATAGACCTTGAGGTGAGTGTCGGTGATGATATCGAGCAGCTGGAAAAAAAGATAATCGGGTTGCTTGTTTCTAAGATCCGGGTTGTTTTCAAAATGATCGGTGAGCGGCGCGAGATAGACCGGTTTTGTTTCGTGAAAGGAAATCACCGTATCGGCGAATACGAGCACACTCAAGTAATCCTCGACAATCAACTCACCCACCAGGTATTCGATGTGGAAGGCCCCGAAGAGGTAGGTATCCTTGATTTCGATCTTGTTGCGTTGTTTGACGTTGAAGATATCGGACAGGATGAGCGGGTCGATGGGATATTGTTCCGCCAGGGCGGTGATGGTCTTGATGTCCGATAACCCGATCACTTGGATATAGTGTTTCAAACCGGCTTGTGGTTTGAAACTGTCGGTGATCTTGATGGTCTTAGCATCATAGTGCCAGTGCTTGATGGTTGTCGGTGCCGCCTGGTGCTCACCGGTATAAACCATCGATTTGGGTAGGATATAGTCTTTGAATTTCATGGGTAACCCCCTTCAAAACTAGTTGGGTCTATTGTACCGCTCAACTGAGGAAAACACAAAGGGTTTCTGAAGATGCCGGTCTTTACGTCTTTACATGAGGACCATGAGAATCAAAAAAATACCGGATAAAAACGACAGGCGTCTTTATCCGGCATTGTGAGCAACAAAATCAGTTTAACGTTCTGATGAGTCTTTCGATGCGGTTCAAGCCTTCTTTGATGTCTGCTTCGCTGGTCGCATAGCTCATCCTAAGATAATCATCACAACCAAAGGCGATACCCGGTACCATGGCCACATGGGCTTTTTCCAAGAACAAGGCTGCAACATCCGTAGCGTTCTTAATCGTTTTCTCTTCGAATTTTTTTCCGAAGAGGCCTCTGACATCGATCATCACGTAGAAAGCGCCGCTCGGGGCGTTGACGCTTATATGGGGCATGCGTTCGATTTTCGCAAGGACCATACGCCTTCTGGCTTCAAAGGCACGTTTCATATGCGCGACTTCGCTCTCATCACCCTCAAGGGCCGCCAAGGCAGCGTACTGGGTGATGGTCGAGGCGTTTGAGGTGCTGTGGCTTTGCAGATTGGTGATGGCCTTTACCATGTCTGTTTCGGCGGCGAGATAACCGACGCGCCAGCCGGTCATGGCATGGGATTTGCTTAAGCCGTTGATTGTGATGGTGCGTTTTTTAATTACTTCATTTAAGGCGGCGATGCTTACGTGCGTGCCTTCATAAAGCAGCTTTTCATAGATCTCATCGGAGATGACATATAGATCATTATTGATGGCGATCTCGGCAATTTTTTCCAGTGTCTCTTGTATGTAGACCGTACCTGTAGGATTGTTGGGGCTGTTGAGGATGATCGCCTTGGTTTTCGGGGTGATCAGGCTTTCTAGTTTTTTTGTGCTGATCTGAAAGGCGCTATCCGTGGTATCGAGTAAAACCGGGGTGCCCCCGGCAAGTTCGACCATCGCCGGATAGCTCGTCCAGTAGGGGGTGGGGATGATGACTTCATCGCCCGGGTTCAACAGGACCTGAAAAGTGTTATAAAGCGAATGCTTCGCCCCGGCCGATACGACGATGTTGGCGGGGTCATAAGACAGGTTGTTGTCTTGTTTCAACTTGGTTGCGATCGCTTTTTTTAAAGGCACGATGCCGGCACTCGGGGTATAGCGGATGTGGCCCTGGTCGATGAAGCCTTTGGCCGCTTCGCGGATGAATGCGGGGGTCTTGAAATCGGGTTCGCCCGAGGAGAAGTTGATTACCTTGACGCCGCTTTCCTTTAAGGCGTTGGCCTTGGCGTTGATGGCGAGGGTTTTCGATTCCTCGATACTTAGGTGTTTATTCGATAGAGGTTTCATGGTTACACCTACTTACTAAATACGTTTCTTAGGATGTCCAGCGCCCAGTCGATCTCTTTCTTTTCAATGATGAGCGGCGGGGCGAGTCTGATGGTGTGGACGTGGGTTTCCTTGGCGAGGATGCCCAGTTCTTTTAGTTTCTCGGTATACTGGCGG
>PWNZ01000280.1 GCA_003564135.1 Candidatus Cloacimonadota bacterium | reverse complement strand
GCTGTCCAGCTCTTATATTCAAGGCGCCTGTCATTGCCAATGAGCGTGCCTTTATTTACAAAGCGCACATATCCATCAGCGTGACCTGTCATATCAAGACCCGGACCCAAACAAGGAATTATGATTACTTCCGCCTCAAGAACCTTTTCTAATTTCTTTACAAGCTTTTGGGGAGAATAGTCTGGGTTTACATCAAACACCCTTTCCGAGATGATCGCTTTATCATATCCACTTACCACGTTGCCCCCATCAAGTTTAATGTCAATATGTTCAGCTTCTATTCCGTTTAACCGGTTCACATATAGCGAGTCATACCTGGTGTTTACCCTGTCGTATGGCGGATCATACTGAAACTGGACAAAACGTTTGTTGTCAACCTGCACCGGCATATAGTCCCTGCACCAGATGTTTTCGGTGCCTTTAAGAAACCCATAAGTAATGCGATGCCTGTCAAGAACCTCTTTAAGCCTTTCCCAGGCGTGGGTGAAAGGCTGTTTCGACTTGATTTTGGCTGAGAAATAAACCACTTTATTGAATTTAAGAAAGACCATCCGAGAGATAGAGTACTAATGCGTATTGATCCGTTTTGTTTGTATAATTAAGCTTTGTAAGACATTCTAAGCCTTCTTTGAACCTGGACTTTGTAAGGTATCGTTGTTTCATATTCATTTGTTTTGAATGATTGAAAAGGTTGTTTTGCTTCATATATCAATTTGCCTGATAACACAAGCTTTTATTATTGTTCTTAAGCCTTAAAACCCATTACGGGTTTTGTGTTATTATAATTAACCTCTTGCTCACAATAATGAACCAGGTCGTCCAGAACAACCTTTCTGCCCACGGCATGTTGATCGATCAGTACTTTGCGTACGATATTATCTATCTGGGCGCCGGTAAGGTAGAACTTTTGCACAAGTAAATCAACTTCTGTCGATAGCAATGAAGGCATCTTAGACATCCAGATCTGTCTTAATGCTTTTTCATTAGGCTTGTTGAACCGGACCTTGAACAGAAAACGCCTGTCAAACGCCTTGTCGAAGTTTGCATTCAGGTTTGTCGTGGCAATCAGGACACCCTGTAGCTTCTCCATTTCCTGGAGGAGGATGTTTTGCATGGCGTTTTCGGTTTGAACAACGTTGCTTGTCAAAATGTTATTTCGTGTGCTGAAAATAGCATCAGCTTCATTAAAGAAGAGGATGGGAGGTTTGTGGCTCCCGGTTGAAAGCGCTGCGTAATCACTAAAAAGCTGGGCAATCAGCTTTTCACTTTCACCAAAGTACTTATCCTTTGTCTTGCTGATGTCAACAACAAAAAGGTCCCTTTTCAGCGTCCTTGCCAATTGGTAAACAGTCTCGGTCTTGCCAGTCCCTGAAGCACCATGAAACAAGATACTGACTCCTTTGGACATACCTCTTGAGGTCAGTTCACCGGTAAACTTTTTAAAATTACCGGGCACCAAAATGCGCCTGATTTTTTCAATTTCCTCTGCTTCTTCCGGGTTATGGAACATTTCCCTGGAATTTATATTGGTCCAGTGGTAAATGGAGTCGTGCCCGCACACGTTTATATCTTTCTGCACGCTGCCGGTCTCCAACAGCAACCTGGTCTTTTCAGTTGGCATGATCTGCCGTGATACCTCCTCGACATCATTCACCCTGATGAACCTCTTTTTAAGCAAGGGGCTTTCTCCGGTAAACAATTTGGTTCTGAGCGCATGTTGGATACTTCTGTCCCCAAAGAGCTCTTCAAGAAAATCCGTCATGATCACAAGCGCAGCATAGCTAACAAACTTATGACACAAAAAGCAAAGGAACAGCTTATCAACATCATCCTTAAGGTCCCTATTAATGACCTTTATGAACTTAAGTTCGCTGTTTAACGTCAGCAAGTGCATAAAATCAGAGATCAATTCAGAATTTGGTCTCAGGTGGTGGTTGTTGTATTCAACCAGTTTTGATGTCTGTTCAAACACTTCATTCAATGAAAGATTTGTAAGCTCTTGTTGCTGAAGCTTTTCATCATTCAAAAGTTGTTGTCTTACCTTTGGGCATATGGCAAAGGCATTGTCAAGCAGTGATGCTTTGTTTTCCTGGCTGGTTCTTATCAGAAAACCTGATTTTTCAATCATCCGGATGTCTTGTATCAGCAAGGGCATGTCAACAAAATCAAGTTTGGCATATTTTGCCAATACACCAATGGTAACCTCTCCTTTGTCAAAGCACAACCTGAAAGCAGCAGCAAAAAGAGCTGCTTGCCTTGGCTCCAAACCAATTTTTTCGGCAATGCCGTTAATGGCGTGTTCGTTACTATTGAACAGACCGGTGGTGAGCCCGACTTTTTTAATGTTTTTAGTCAGACTGTCAATATTATTTATTATATGTAATTGACTATACATTATAAAATATTATATATGGTTATCTCATAAATGTATATTAAGGATTTGTAAATTCCAAATTTTTGGTGCTTTTTTAACTTTTCTTGTGGTTTTGGGCAAAGTATGTTCAAATGACTATTCTTTTTTATATAACTAAAGTTTCCCATATTATAAAACACTAATATACAATGCAAAAAAATTGAGAAAAGTAGCGGGTAATTTGTTGTATTTCCGATTCGAGTCCCAGAATTTCTCCACCGGGTATCTTTGTTTTTTTGAGTTCTTTGTTTCACCGGAAGCTTCCATCTTGGCAGCAAGCGTTTCCGCCGGAAGCCACACCCTTATCCGCATTTCAGCCCCCTCAACATTGCCTTCCAATTTACCCCACCTGCCTGAATGCATCAAACCGCTGTGCCAGGCGGTCTTTGTCTGGCCAGTTTTTTTGTGATGACGGCAATATGATCTTGTTTTCATTCAATGATTGGATGCCGTATTTCAACATGGGGCGGCTCCGCGGGATGCAGTTCACTCCCGGATGGCTATTTACCTCGATCTTATGTTTGGCAAGCAATGCTCCTGCGGCATAAAAGCATGCGTAATACAATCTGTTTATGGCTGTATTCCAGAATTTGTGCTCGATATGGGTTTGGACTTCTTCAATAGTCTCCCGTGCACGCTCAATGCGGTATTTTATGTAGTCTTCGGGCTTATGACTTCTCCTGTGTCAATCAGGTTGTGTTTTTTCTTCCTCCAAATGCTTTCCATGAATGATCACTAATAAAATATTTCGACATTGATTTTTTCATCCGGAGACTCAAAGGGATTATTCAACCCGAAAAACGCATATTTGGCTGTTAGTGGTGCATTACCTCTTTTTGGTGCTCGGGGCATTGGCCTGGACCGGCAATATAGCTTTCAAAGTTGTGATAGTAGGCGGCGCCAATTGCTTCCGGGAAGAGTTCCATGAAGCATTCAGGCGCAAGATTCCTTAGCCTTTGTTTAAGCTTTCCATTTTTGTTTGCAATGATGGAGATTTCCTTATGTTTTTCAGGACAATCCCCCTTTTCTGCCTTGATCTCCTGAACGACCTGCCTTTTCCGCTGCCGCAGGGCTGTGCGTTGATCCTCCAGGGCTGCTTTTCGCTTTTGGAACTCTTTGACGACATTGGCGGCAGCTTCCGGGTTCTGGTGTATGCGGATGATTGTCGTGAAGAGGGCTCGCAGCATATTAGCGCCAGGTGCAGAGGGCGTGCAATGACAGCTTTTGCGAATGGCTGAGAGGCGTTGCGCCGGTGGCACTTTTGAGAATGGCGCGTCCAGCTCCAGGAGCAACCGGTGCTGTGCCGGCTCGCTCCTGATTATACCATGAAGCGGGATGCCCATTTCGGTGGTTTGAATGTGAGAGGTTTCGCTGTTTGATGATTTCATGATTGAGTGTTTTGGTTTTGCCTTGGGAATGGTCATTTGTTCGTTCCTGGCTGCAAACGTAATGCCTTGTTGCGCCAAAACATGTCGGTGGTTGGTTTTTATCCACAGATTACACGGATTAATTTATCCACAGATTACACAGATTATACGAATTACCACAGATTAGTTTTTCAACAGATTCCACGGATTAACACGGATTATTGTTTTGGCGCAGCACT
>PWNZ01000030.1 GCA_003564135.1 Candidatus Cloacimonadota bacterium | reverse complement strand
TGTATAATGTATAATGTATAATGTATAATGTATAATGTATAATGTATAATGTATAATGTATAATGTATAATGTATAATGTATAATGTATAATGTATAATGTTAATGTTAATGTATAATTTTAATGAAGACACCCGAGCTAATGATTATAATATTAACCAAAGAGATGAGAGTCAGCTGTGAAGACCATTATTCGGTGCTTTTTTCGGTGTTCTCGGTGGCTGAAATTGAATTTCATACATAGCAAGCAAAAAAAATATGAGGTGAACTATGAAAAAACAAAACGTACTGTTCGTATGTATCCATAACTCTGCCAGAAGCCAAATGGCGGAAGCATTTTTAAACGAGTTAGGTAAAGAGAGATATCAAGCTCAGAGCGCAGGAATTGAGCCGGGAAAACTAAATCCTTATGTTGTTAAAGTAATGGCTGAAATCGGTTATGATATCAGCCACAATAAAACAAACAGTGTCCAAGAGTTTTTAGATAACTCAAAGCAAATTGACATTGTAATAACAGTCTGCGACGAAACATCAGCAGAAAGCTGTCCTGTTTTTCCAGGCAAGGTTAAGCGTTTGCATTGGAGCTTCGCCGATCCATCTGCAATCTCAGGAACTGAAGAAGAAAAGTTTTCGTCTATAAGAAAGATCCGTGATCTTATTAAGAACAGGGTAATTGAATGGCTTGGCGAAAAATAGAACTATCTCCCAGATGATGCGCTACTCTATCGCTAAAGGCAAATTTTCCTCAATGATCTTTCTAAACCCTTCCTCGTAGTGAGGCGCAAAACCAACCTCTCGATATATTTGTCTTAAATCGCTATCTACAAATATAGTGGTCGGTATGCCTTGTACCTCATATTGCCTGAAAACAGACTGGTCTTCATCTACTAATAACGTATAGCTCATCGCTACACCTTGCTCGTTCATCTGCTCCTTAAACTGTTGCTGAGTAGCAATATCTTCTGAGCTAATACCGATTATATTCAGCCCTCTGTCAGAATACTCATCGATAAAATTCTGCAGAACGGGAACTTCGTCACGGCAGGGCGGGCACCAGGTAGCCCAGAAGTCTAAGATTATCAGTCCCTCGAGGTCACTTAAGGTAACCATATTTCCTTCAAAGTCGGGTAAAGTGAAATCGGGTACAATGATAGCATTGTCTTCACCAAACATGGTCATTACTGCTAAAGCTAAAATAGCTATAAATAATACTTTTCTCATAGCTTTATCTCCTCATTGTTAATGAATATCTTCGATTTTATATCTACTGAGTCTTTCAACATAGCAATAACAGGGCAGTATTTATCCACAGATAATTCCACTGCTCTTTTTAATTTGTTCTCGGGCAGTTCTTTACCGGTGAATCTGAAAATAAGTTCAGTAGTTTGATAAACCTTAGGATGTTCTTCTTGAACTTGAGCATTAACCTCAATCTCTAATTGATAGTCTGGTACTCGCATCTTTTTAAGAATTGCTACTACATCCATGCCGGAACATCCTGCCATTGCAGATAAAACCATCGCTTTGGGGGTTATACCCTCTTTTTTTGATGGATCTAACATATATTTGTGATCGTCTTGTTGAGCTTCAAAATTCAGCCCATCTTTCCAGGTTAACTTAACATGGCTCATAATACCTCCAGAAAAATAAATTATAACCATAAGCTATTAGCAATTAGCTATTAGGTCAAACATTATCTTACAAAAATCTATTTAACAGCGATAAAAGTCATAGGAAACGTCCATGACTTCGAGAATGAAGAATGAAAAATGAAGAATGAAAACATCCGAGATGATGATTAAATTGCCGGCTTAAGCCGGCGTGCCAGCCGACTGAAAGTCAGCGTTCCGGAACCACAGGTAACTGATAACCGGTAAATCAACTATAATCATAGGAAACGTCCATGACAGTGAAAATAATGTATAATTTACAATGTACGCTGTATAATTTTATCGAATACACCCGAGGGAATAATTAAAAATACAGTGTTCAGCCCTTTTTAACCCGTTAAGTCGTCTATTTTACTTAACTGGGTCCAGGTCTGGGATGAATCAGAGCAAGATGCTAGGAGCACTATACATAATCTGTGGATAAAATATTTAAACATTGTAAACGTCCATGACTGCGAGAATGAAGAACGAAGAATGAAAAATGAAGACACCCGAGGGGATGATTAAATTACCGGCTAAAGCCGGCGGACCATTAATCTGGGGAATCTGAGAAATCTGCGGGAGAAATTTTAAACATTGTAAACGTCCATGACATCCTCAACCAAGAACCAAGAACCAAGAACCAATATGATGACAACCGAGGTGATGATTACATTACCGGCTGAAGCCGGTGAAATAGAAAAGAAGATTTGATAGGTTAAAAAGCCGGCGTGCCGACCCACTAATAACTAGTAACAAACACCATAGAACCTTTCTATATAGACATTACACATATCAAGTTGGTTGGGTGCTTAATACCGTATGCCTGTATAAAGTTGCGCATTTTAATTGACAAAAAAGACGGAATATACGTTCATCTTGTCAAATTCAATTTTGAGGTGGTATTATGTCAGAGAAGAAGGATATCAATGTCGTTCTTAGTGGCGGATCGGCACGTGGTTTAGCACATTTGGGGGTTTTGTCGGTCTTAGAAAAGCATTTCAAGATTAAATCTGTTATCGGTACCAGTATGGGAGCAATTATCGGAGGTTTTTACGCTTATGGCTACAGTACTGACGAGATCGTCGAAATGGTCAAAGATATCAAACCGTCAAAGATGTTGTCGGTGTTCCGTCCCAGCTTCAATATAAGCGGTCTTTTCGACGGTAAGGCCATTTTGAAATACTTCGAGGAAAAAACAAAGAACGTTAATATCGAGAACTGTAAAATATCTTTCGCAGCGGCAGCTTTCGACATGAGTACGGCTAAGACAATTATCTTAGATAAAGGGAACTTAGCCAAAGCGCTCAGAGCATCATCAGCTCTTCCCCTGATCATCGAGCCTTTCCCGTATGGAAAATACCTGTTTGTCGATGGATATATCGAACACCCCTTTCCGCTTAAATTTGCTAATCACTTTGAAAAAAGGATGGTCGTGGCTTCTTCAATTTTTCCTTCGCTGCCTCAGCCAAGCTCTATTTTTGATTCTTCTGACAGTGCGTCTGACGAAGATAAACCGAGCATGTTTAATGTGTTTTTCAAATCTACCCTTTATAGTCAAACTTCAATGGCTCTTCAAGCAACTATTATGTATAAACCGGATATATACATCTCCTGCTTTTCTGAAGACCTGCATTTTTGGGATTTAGACGAAGTAGATGAGTTCTATAATATCGGTAAAAAATCAGCTGAAAAGCGAGTCAAAGATTATATGGAAGATGAAGACAGCACTCTTCACGATAAGTTTTTCGATAACCTGACTGAGAAGTATAAGGAGGTTTCTGACTACCTGAAAGGAGTAACCAAATGAACCTAACCCGGAAGTGCCGGAACAAAAAGTTACAAATATACAAGAGCAGGGATGCTCTTGAGACATAAAAATCAAGCTCAGGGATGAGCTTGTTACATACGAGCCGGCTTCCTGTTTTTGTGATACCCTTGATACATTGAGAGAATAGAAAACGTGGCTCAGTGACAGCGTGATTGAAAAAGAGCGAAGAGTGAACGGTGAACAGTGAAAGATGAACAATGAACAGTGAACGGTGAAATGGTTTAGAGTTGAGAGTTGAGAGTTTGCAGCGTGGTGGAAAAGACGTGGTTACGTGAAGACTTGGTTCTTTGTTGATTATAAAGAGTTGATGAAGAGTTGCGGAGTACTTTAAATTGCCCGTGCAACAAGCCATTTTACAAAAGTTTTATTAACGAAATCATCGGTAAAGAGTGAAAAATTAATGGTGCGTTGACTGCTAAACTGATTGATAGGGGTAGGGGCGATTCCATTACTGGCCGCCCCTCCCTCCGAACCGTACGTGCGGTTCTCCCGCATACGGCTCTCCAGAAAACAGTTACTCATTTAAGAGACCTGCATAATTCACTG
>PWNZ01000241.1 GCA_003564135.1 Candidatus Cloacimonadota bacterium | reverse complement strand
TTGGGTGTCTGTCTTCACTAAAATTATACATCGTACATTGTAAATTATACATTACTTTTCACAGTCATGAGCGTTTACTATGCTTAAAATTGATTTACCAGTGGTTCCGGAACGCTGACTTTCAGTCGGCTGGCACGCCGGCTTCAGCCGGCAATTTAACCATTCCCTCGGCTGTCATCATATTGGTTCTTGGTTGTTGGTTGCTTGGTTCGTGGTTCTTGGTTCGTGGTTCTTGGTTCGTGGTTGTTTTATTTGGTTATGATGGCTTCCCGAGATATCTTGTAATCATACCCCCCGGATATTTTGAATGAAATATTCTTGTTAGGAGGAAAAATAATGGTCAAGGATGACATACAAGAGGTAGTGAAAAAGGCTTACGGAAAGATAGCCCAAAAAGAATCAGGTTGTGGTTGCGGAACAACCTGTCATACTGACGCCAAAGCTTTCGCTAAGTCTCTAGGCTACAGTGAAGATGATCTGTCTGATATTCCTAGGGAATCTAATTTAGCTTTAAGCTGTGGCAATCCAATAATGATTGCTGACCTAAAAGAGGGTGAAACAGTTTTAGATTTAGGCTCGGGAGCCGGATTCGACTGCTTTATTGCGGCTCGTAAGGTAGGGGTTAGCGGTAAAGTAATTGGCGTTGACATGACCCCCGAGATGATCATAAAAGCAGCTAATAATGCCAAAGAACAAAAACATGAGAACGTTCATTTCATATTGGGCGAGATTGAAAACTTACCCCTCGAGGACAAGTCAGTCGACGTGGTTATTAGCAACTGTGTGATCAATCTCAGTTCTGATAAAAAACGATCCCTCGAAGAAGTTTTCCGGGTACTTAAACCTGGCGGTAGGATTGCTGTATCCGATATTGCGCTGCTGAAGGAACTTCCGGATAGTATAAAAAAGAACCATAAGGCTTACACATCCTGTATCGCAGGCGCCGTTTTAGTTAATGACTACAAACAATTGCTGGAAAGAGCCGGATTCAATGATATTTGTATCAGGGAAAAGGAAGTTTCTATCTGTATGGAGCCCGACAGTCAGAATCCGGGTTCAAATCCTGCTGATGGTTACGATAACAGTTCCCTCTCGAGTTCAACTGTAAGTATCTATGTTACAGCCGGCAGGAAAGATTAATTTAGGAGATACCACGTAACAGACACTCAAATTGTTAGTGATGATGATGATTTTATCTGCCGGTGCGACCACTATACGCTGAGACCGAAACTGCTGAATCAACACCACCTGAAGCAGAGTTAATTAGCAGAGCAAATCGCATCCACAGTATAAATGACGACTATTATGTGACCTATAACTGGGCTTCACGTCCGGGCATAGGTGCGAATGTTTTAGTTGTTAAGTTGTTTGATAAAGAGAATAATCAGGTTCAGGATTTGGATATCACAGCTGAAAGCTATATGCCGGGAATGAGCTGCTGTCCCGCTTTTGGAGAGCAGGTTTTGCGTCTCAACAGAAATGGAGACTATTTAGTTCCTATTACATTCACAATGCTCGGCGTGTGGGCGATAATTCTATCATTCGGTAATGAGGATGAGCAGCTAGCAACCAAAGCAAACCGAACTATCGAACTGTTAGACGGAAAAAGTTCTTAGTTGTTGGATCGTGGTTCGTGCCTTAGGTAAGTTACTTTTTTAATTCGTTTTAGTTCTTGATAAAACCTTGCGGGATCGGCAAAGAAGGGTGTATGAGCCGCTTTTTCGATAATTATCAATTCTTTTTTATGATTAGATTCTATTCTGTCTAATAGCCGTCGGGCTAAAATCGCCGGGGTATTGAAGTCTTCTTCACCAGCAATGAAGAAACAGGGAATATCCATTGCATTCACCCGTTCAATCATATTCATCTTTTGTGTTTCAGACCACATTGGGCCACTACCTCTTTGAGCTCCTTCGAGCCATCTCATCATATCACCTACACTGTACAGATTAGAACGCAAAACGATCATTATCAGCCTGGTCATACCGATGTCCATGTTCATCCCATATTGACCCATCATGCGGGCGAAACTGACATATTCACTATGCTTTCTATAGGGAGGTCCTTGTAGAGCTTGCAGATTTGCTAAGTCTTTTTTTCTTTGACGACTTACAATTCTTTTTGTCAGTTCCCGGTGGGCAATAATTTGCGCCTCCCCGCTATCAACCAGCTGACTGACGCCGATATAGGCAAAATAATTATACGGATAGAGATTCGCCACCACTAACCCAAGTTGACTACCCCATGAATGTCCTAATAAGTAGATCTTCCGTTTACCAAACTTATTTTTCAAAAACTCTGTCATCTCAAGCACATCTGTTACAAACCGGTCAAATGTCATCGTGCTCTCATCAAAATCGACAGGATTAGATTTTCCTGCACCCCTCTGATCCCAGTGAACAACAATAAACTCCTGCTCTAAGTTGCTGTTAAAATGACGTGCAACGGGCATGTGTGCAGCTCCGGGACCACCATGCAGCCACAACAATACAGGCAAATCAGAACTCTGTCCGTTGGCAATATACCACTGCTCCAAGCCACCAATAGTCACTTTATCAAAAACATCAATCTCGCCGGTAGGATAGTTATCTTTTAAACATGAAGCAACCGGCAAAATCAGACCAATAAGAGAAATCCACAGCAATAACCGCATGCTCGCCATATCAAAGTCTTCTCTCCTTTTCGCCTATCCTGTAAGCCTTATTAAGCCATTCTTTTTTCTTTTGGGGAGATGACATTTTAACAGAACCAAAATAACTTCTGCGAACGGGCTTTATTCCGCAAAATCCGAGAGATCCTTTCATCATTTTATATCCGGGGTCTCCGATCAATAATTTGTAAAACAAAGGAGGTGAATCCATAGTTACCAGCAAGCGAGCAGCTTTACCTTGCAGAAGCTTGTCCCATTTAACCAACAACCCTTCCTTTTTATGATATCTAAACGCAAAACCGGATATAAAGAGTGATTCAATAAACAGCTTCAATAACGCCGGTGGGGTTGTCCACCAGGTGGGATATGCAAATACCAGACATTCTGCTGTAGAAATACTTTTCTGGAGTGATAACAGCTCCGGAGATAAGTCGGGCTTAACCTGATGCCCCTCTTTAAGATGCTGTTCCAAGCTAAACGAGTTCAACTTAACAACCTCCACTTCACTGCCGGCTTGCAAGGCTCCTTTAACATATTCGTCGGTTAATGCGTGACAATAGCTTTCATCTCTGGGATGTGACTTAATTACTAATATTTTCATGATCCTTTACCTGATAGATTTAACTATTTTGTTCAGCTTATTATTACTAAAGCAAATTATGAAATAGGTTGGGCTGAATAATCAGGATAGCAGTTACTAGATCTATCGGATTGGACTGATACATTGAGAGCAGCTGATCATTTTAGCTAATCCTGACGACGATTATAGTTATCTGTACAGTTTTGAATATTATTTTTCAGAGAGAGCATATTCGTCAATATTATTATAGAAACGTTGGGCAAGAGGGAACTTAACATGGGATTTGCGGTCAAAATCTTATGACAGCCGGGGAGAGGGATCGTCTCAGCTAAAATAACTATTGACAGCATAGGTAATCGTTTTAGTGGTACGGGTAGAAAATAGTTTACTGAAAGGCGCTTCCGGGATTTAACTATATCAACCTCCCGGATAAAGACAGGAAACTATGCTGGAAGTAGTAGGATGATACTGATGAAATAGTTCTTGGTTCTTATAACCCTAACCCGGACAAGCCGGAACCAAAAATTTATCCACAAATGAACACGAATGAACACGAATGAACACGAATATTGTAGTAGATAATATGATGAATACCGTAACTGTAACGGAACGCTGGATTTATCCGTTTGGACTGCCGGCTTTAGCCGGTAAAGGTTTCATGCAACCTATCCCCTTTAAAATACCGGATGACCCGGTGAAATAGAGTAACAGTGAAATAGAAAGGAAAGAATTCACGGGTCGAGAAGGAAAGATTTCACGGGTTAAAAATCCGGCGTACCAACCGACTGGAAGTCA
>PWNZ01000154.1 GCA_003564135.1 Candidatus Cloacimonadota bacterium | reverse complement strand
TTTCTCTGATGGCTGTTTCGACCGGTTTTCTAAATCCAAACTGGTCATATTGCTTCCATTGTCCGGAAAAATAAACTGCCATCCCTTCACTCCACCATCGTGGGACCACCTCGATATCCGGAGAAAGGTATTCTTCATACAAATGAGTAAGTTCGTGGAACGTCAATCTTTCATACTCCTCAGGCACAAATTCATATACAGAATCCGAATTATAAGCTGAAGGAGACAGAAAAACAATATCTGTCTTTTGAGGTTGGGCTAATCGACCCGGATTGGAGGGAATTTCTATCTCGACGCCTAAAAGTTTTGTCACCAATCTCTCATATTCAGATCTGGAAAGGACTAATATTGCCCTTATCAATCGGATCGGATCATCCAGCTTGAAATAATCTTCAAGAAAAGTGTTCGCTTTTTTCAAACTCGTCAAAGTCTTCTTTGCATAATCAATGTCCGCTTCGACAAATCTGATTTCAAGATTAGCTTCCCGTAAATAATCATATCCCTTCAGCATAATCAAACTCCTGAAACTTTTTCAATACTTCCATTTTCCTCTAAGCTAATATCCATCGGTCAATACGGACAATTCCCGGCCAATAAGGCCAATTAACGGTCAATTAGGTTTAACGTATAACCAGCGTTTCCCTAATCTCGATATAGTTAAGGCAATTCATCTCCATCAGTGGGTACTCATTCATCAGAACACTGTTCTTTTATAATCCAATTAAAAATAACTACTCATATGTTTGTATTTTATTCACGACTATTCGTTTCTTTGACCAATGATCCCCTATTTGTTGCATAAACTGAGGTCTGACCAATTTAGCTCTAGCTTTGAGCCAATCACCTTCATCTGCACGGAGATACAATCCTTCTACTAACTCATCGTTATAGGTGGATTTAGTTATCAACTGTCTAACTTTATCAAAGCTAAAACATCCCTGAGCAATCTCTCTGATTATCGCTATTCCTGTCTTATCGAGCAGGTCATTTCTTTTGTTACGGCATAAAAATCGACTCTTTTTGACATCATACAGGTCAAAAGCTAAAAACCAATCAGGAAGCCTGTCATAATAAATAGAGTGTTTGGCATAACACCATTCGCCAAAGAGAATATATTTGTTTGTCAGAATATCAAACAGTCTTTCCTGATGTGTATCTAACCAATTTTGCAAGGGTTTCCATTGTCCTATATAGGGTTTATGCAGATAATTCCCCCGATTTTGGAGCATTAATTCACCTTCATCACTGAATGAAATACCAAGGTTAGCTCCATCTACTTTTTCCTCAACAGATATATAGTTTGTCAGAAACTCATCACGTTCCTGTTCCGTCATGACCTTGTCATCACGAATAGAAACCTCTTCAAGTACTGTAAGATGCGGTGTCTTAGGAAACTTAAACATTGTAAGCCTTTATTACCTTTTTCGTGTTAATTCGTGTTGCATTGACTTCGTTCCTTCTCGAGCTTTTAAACTCAGTTCGGGTATTTTTACTTGAATGTGCTCTGATTCGTTTTCCAGATATGAAACATCTGAACACATTCATTAGAACCATCTTCTTGAGTGTCACCCCTGACGGAGTTTTTAACGAATATATTTATTCTACATTTTTCCTGTCACCTTGTCACCTCGTCTCTTCGTCTCTTCGTCACCTCAACGTTCCCCATTGACTTCATCCTTTGGCGAGCTTTTTAACTCGCTCCATGATCTACTTCCTATTCACTCCTCACTATCTTCTTCATTCGCGCCTATTCTCTTTTCCATTCGCCTAATTCGTGATTCTTTTCCTTCTTCATTCACAGTCTTTCCTCTATCCCAAGTAATCAAGATAATAATCCATACGAAAATACTCACTGCTAAAACAATGAGACGTTTTTCAAAGCTAATGTGTTGGTCTATAAAACCGCTAAAAATGAGTATGTTCCCGATCATGTGCATACAAGACGCAACAATAATCGACCGGGTATTCTGAACTGCATATCCAATGCCGATACTCCCTGTCAGGAGTATAACTAAATATCTCAATTGATTAATGATGTTCGGGTTCCTGCTTAGAAAAGACAGGTGCCAAGCATACCATAATAATCCAATTATCAGATATTGTAAAAGAGGTTTTACATTGCTTAATTCATCCTGCAAATAGCCTCTCCAGCCTGTCTCCTCAAGAATACAATATACTGTCAGAGTTAATCCCAGTAGGAAACCATACAGATGCGGACTAAGATTGATGTCGTTTTCGGCACCGATAATTGTAAATAGCAAAATAGGAACGACTGCCATTATAATACTTTTCGGTTTGGAACTCCCAAAAAAGGTGGTTGTTCTCTTGAGCTTAAAAGCCCATATTACTATCAAAGCTCCTAAAAACGGACCTGCGCCACCAAGCCAGCCTTTAAGCATAGAAAGACCATACGGTAATTGTAACCGGTTATACCATTCAGGAGGTTGTATTCTAAAGTAAAATGAAAAAAGGAGAGCTATAAGGTAAAAGATAATAATCCGTAACAGCTTTATTCTCACAGTTTTCATATTTGCTTCCAGTTTTTTCTTCGGTTGATGCTTAGCCTCAGCAGATAGTCCGAGTTGATATACTGATAAACCCTCAACCTCTCTGACGAGAACTCTTCCTGAACACTGACTGGTAAATATCCGAATCTTTTTCACTATCTATATCTCCTTATAGACGTTTATCATTAATTCTTCATTGTTCCATCCGCCCTTAGCTCTTTGCTCTTTGCCTTTTCTCTTCATTCTCCATTCTTAATTGTTCCAACCGCGGACACCTCATCTTCTCAGTCCGGTAGAAATGTTCAGAAAGGGGTTGAACCTGCGATATAGAAACCATCCTCATTTGCTTGCTCTATGACCCCATACTCGAGCATCATTCTAAAACCTGTTTCGGCACGTTCTCTGTCACCGTCTGCGACTTTTAAGTTGATCGCAATAATCTCTTCTTTCTTATACATCGTTTCCTTTTTCATATACTGCTGTACTATCTTTTCGAGTTTCACCTTTATCTCTTTGGATTGTTTCTCATCCATAATATCCTCCATTATATTTCTTATCACAAATTGCGATTGCTCTTACTGATATGGACTCAGGCTCTATCAAACTTTCACTTCTTAAAACGGGAATACATCTTTTTCAGATGGTGAAGCCTTCTCCCAAAAGTCATAGTATTCTCTTAATGCTTGCTGCCATCTTCCCATCCTTTCTTGAAATATTTGATATATGTCATCCGAAGCTAACCAGCATTTATTCACATAATAACCGGCCGTTTCACCTCTCAATTCAACCATTACATTAACCTCCTCGTCTCCGGGAATAAGCCTGTATTTTCCTGCTATCAATACTCTACGCCATAGTCTGTCATCTAAGGGGTCCGAATAATCCCTTCTGCCAACGGGCAGTACTAATTCAGCATTTTGAATTAAATCGATATATGCTGCAAAAGCTTCGGCATTTTTAATCGTATGCAATAGCCTATGAGTTTGACTTTGATCTCTGAACATTATTCTATATGGAAGCAGCGGTGAAGAAAACCAACGTCTTTTTACGTGTATTCTATAGTAATTATCATCTTTATCTTTCATGATTTTCCGGATAGTCGGAATATATGATTGATTCGACGGGAATACGGTATACAAGAGCCTCAAAGCAGCTATGATCTCATTCTCCATATTCAAGCTGTTTGAATCCCAGGAAGAGTCACCTTTCCAAAACGGATTGCCGTCTATATCTTTTATTTCTAAGGTTATAGTGTGGGTAAATGAGCGAACGGTCGATGTCTTTGCAGCTACAACGCTTGTTTGGCTAACAGAACCAACGGCAAAGGCAGTTGCTATTGCTAATCCCAGATAAGATTCCCCGCTGTAAGCATGCACAGATTGAGAGCCTGAATAATATGCCGTACTGCTTACAAGCCTATCTTTACATTCGGTAAGATAAGACAAGGATACCCTGTAATCAGGATTATTATCGGAAACCACAACATCTTTTCTTTGCATTAAATCGATCATCGTTTCTTTAATATCTTCCTCAAGCAACGTTTCCTGCCCTAACAAGGGCTCTGTTATTCCCGTCACAGATTCTATAGATATCCTGCTCCCTTCTTTTATTCTTGTTTCATCACCTAAAGTCCTTACCCAAGGTTGCCAGACCGCTATTTTAGGTGTAGTTGCACAACCCCCAATAAAAACTCCAAATAACGATAAAACGCTAATTAGATAAATAATCCTCTTCATTTCATCCTCTTCTTCTTTTGATTCATTTGTTATTTGAAACATAACGGCTCGAACAACTGCCCGAAAAGATTTAAAGTTACTAAAAGGGCACGGAGTCTTCAAGTTCTTGATCATATCTTTTTATTGAATCAAACCGCGTATGAAGATTTGACACAATAATTCGTTTCTTCTCAGTGGATGCGGATCGTAGTAGATCTAAGAAATCATTGACAACTGAAACAGGGAAAGAAGTATTCGAGTTGTAATAATAAGAACCTTGAATAAAACATCTAACAACGCTAGAAACAGACGTTACATACTCTTCCATCATAAACTTCATGTACGATTCCTTCAGTTTGGCTTCAACTAAAGCAATATCATCGATATATTTCACCTTGCATTCAATTTTACTAATGCAATCGTCTAATGCATCTGCAAAGCTGCGATACATTATTAACTCTTTTTTTTCAAAAGGAATTTCATCAAATTTGTCTTTTTGGATATCAGAATTTATTTCATAGAAGCTTTGTACTCTTGTTTCACGATCTCTATGGCACATTCGCCCAAGCATTGACGTGTATTTAAAATGGCTAATCTGATAGTCTTTTATTATCCTTTCGAACAGCTTGCCGACAAAGTATATGTCCGTAATAAAAAGATATTCGTTATTATCAAACTCGTCAGGACGGGCATCACAATACCAATTCAAGGTAATGCTTTTTTTTGGTTGCTTCAAGTCGGTAAGTTGCTTACCAAAGCCAAAATCAATCACCTTAACAATGCCATCATCAGAAACCATTATATTCTGAGGGCGAATGTCTCTATGAACTATATCCATTTTGTGAAGATAGAAAAAAGCGTCAATAGTTTGACTGAAAACCTCATTAGCCTGTTCTGGATATTGTTTCAAATAGTTTTCTATGTCAGTACCTTGAATGTATTCCATAAGGATGTATCCGGTGTGTATCTCAGGGTAAAGAAAGTAATTGAATACCCTAACAACATTCGGGTTATATGTTTGATACAATAGCTTAATCTCATCAATGAATTGGTTAAAAAATTTCACTTTATTATTCTTATCTAAAGGGCTGTATTTCTTACAAACAAAGTGTTCATTTATAACATGATCATACAACAAAACTGTTCGACCACAAGCTCCTTGTCCTATCTCCTTGATAAATTCATAGTCACGGCTTCTCAGGAAATTAACTATATCTCCTTTGGTCATTTGTTTACTCATAAATACCTCCTAGTTTCCGTTTATTCATACACTCTTGGCTTTGCTGATGCGGTTCCAGACGAGGCGGCAGACGGCACGATAGACATCTTTTCGTTCTTCTTGGGTGAGGTCGAGAGCATCGAATACTATGTTGTCTAATTCAGCACGGTCGGAGAGAGGTTTTGGTTCTTGTTGTTCTATCGGTATTTCTGACTTAGGGTCAATTCCGCATTCAATAAAGATAGGTTCCACATCTCTTGTAACAAAACCATTAAAACGCTGAAGTGAAAGTTCTCCTAAATTCTTTGGTATAAGAAATAACCTAATCTCATCACCACTTAACTTAAGCGCCCCACCTCCAAGATTTGTAAGACCGAATAATTCTCTTTGAAGTATTAGAAATGTAGAGTTTAAAAACAAAACTAGAGTCGATGTTGTTTCAACCTTGTCTGGAATGACCCTATAAAACTCTTTCCCTATGCCTCCATCTATATTATATATTATAAGATGATTCTGCCCAAAAGTTCTTGGTACTAGTATTGGGGCTATTGTTCTCGAGTTTCCTTTTTTTGATACTCCATAGTTGATAACCCCTCGATCACTGCTTTTAAGTAAGATGGAGTTAGCGTTCTTTATTGACTTAATAAACATCGTCTTAGGGTATAACTGGCCTGTACTGTTATCATGGACATATCCAATAACATTTGCTAATTGACTTAGCTTGTTGAATATCGTATATTTATTTTGCAGTAATCTTATAAATAAGTCGGGTGCTTTAAGGTATTCCCCCCCCCATTTATCACCCGTATATATACCATTTATCACCACCTCATTATCTGTTTGCTCTATTCCAGCTTTTTTGATTTCTTTATTAGTAATGGGGTAAATTCGGTAAACGTCATTAGAAATCGTGGTACTTGTTTCTTCTATCTGTAGAATACTTTCAGTAAACACAGTTTCTTCAAAAGGTTTTCTGAAAGCTACGAATTTTACTACATTATTATCTGGTACGAATTTATTGACCCCTGGCAAAGGTGAGTGTATAATGGAGATTATGGTATTTATTTCCGCACTACCGAAGCTTCGCTTGAAATGGTTGTCTATGACCAAGTCAATAGGACACTTATCCAAGAAAAACTCTTGCATCCAAGCTCCATAGCTAGCATCCAACCAAGAGTTGGAACAGATAAAGGTATGAATCCCACCTGAATTCAACAATCTTAAACTCCTAATGTAAAAATACGTGTATAAGTCCGACCTTGAACTGATCTTTTTCTCCGAAGTAAAATATCCAGGGAAATCCATCTTCACCATCTCTTTTAGATAACTTTTATATATACTTTTATCCCTAATCAAGCCGTTAGGGTCTTCAATAAATTCACGACTAACGTACGGTGGATTTCCGATAACTATATCGAAACCTTCCTTTTCGGCAAATATTTCGGCAAACTCAATACTCCAGACAAGAGGTTTATTTCCAGCTTTCAGAGCTTCCAATTGTTCATCAATCTCTTTTTTTTGTCTGACAATATGCTCTTGTTTAGGGTCTTTTAAGGGTATTGACAACTGGCTTGTGTCGTCAAAAGGCTTATAAATATCTTGTTGGATATATTTATCTTCATTATCATATCTTTTTAATGAAGACTCCAGACCTTTCCGTTCTTGAAGCAGTATCTCTTCATAGATGGCAATCTCTCTGTCATTCAGACTCTTAACGCTTTCTTTAGAGTTGTTATCAAAGAAATCCCGTTTATCATTCTTAAGCTTAGTGATTTTCGTCTTAATGCTTGGTGTTATGAAGGTATTATGCCCTGAAACAGGGAAAGTTATTGAACCAACTCTCTGAACGAGAGAATCACCTCTTCTTACTTTGAATTCCAGACTTGGCAAAATAGGCTCAAGAGAGTCTTTATATTCATCAGGGGTATCAACAAAGAGCGAAAGCCATAATCTCAGATGGCATATCCAGACAGCCCATTCTTTCACTTCCACACCGTACAAGGAGTTTTGGATAATTGCTTTCTTTCTCTCAAAGAGGCTATCGTTGCTTTCATAACTATAATCATAAGGGATGTTATGCCTCTCTCTGAGTTTCTCTTCTACTTCATCCAAAACCTGCATCATTCCTACTAAAAAAGCCCCCGAACCAACAGCAGGGTCACAGATTGCCAGGTTATCAAGTTTATCTAAAATTTCTTGAGCATCTCTCTTAGAAAAACTACCCTCTTTTAACTCGTCTTCTGCTTCACTTTCTTTAAAGAAAAGTTCATAAAGGTTACTAACCCTGATATTACGGCTAAGATTCTTGTGCAGCCATTTGACTAAGGAGAGACGACACATCAAATCCACTTCGGTACGGGGGGTATATACTGCGCCATTCTCCTTATTAACCAACCTCTCAAATATAATCCCTAAAAATTCCGGATTGAGTTGCAACTCTTCATCTTCAAGCGAGTTTTCTTCGATAGTAAAGCTGTGCGAAAACAAAAACTCCAAAAAAGATTCGATTTCTTTATCGGGGATGTACCACCCTCTATCGTCATATCCCTCTTTCTTTCTGAATAGACCACCATTGAGATACGGTGCCTTTTGTAAGATTAAAACGGTCTCTTGAGCAAAATCATAATCACCGTAAGAGAACTTCTCTTGTGGGGGAGCATTTAATGCTTCAAAAAAGAGCAGTTCTAACCATCGTGAGTAAAATTGGTCTTTGTTTGCATGTCTTGTGCAATATTCTTTGAAGAAATCTTTCATAAAACTGACATTCTTACCGAGCCATCTTTTCTGTTGAATAAAGCCGATAAATATGGTTCGGATAGTAAAGAGTAATACGAAGTCACGGGCTTTTTCATCAGATTCTATCTGATTCACTCTCTTAGTGTTTTCAACGATCCTTTGGTAGATCTCGAAGAACTCTTTGTAGAAGATATCGGTTACGGCAGTTATGGAGAAAGCTCGTTTTACCGAATTAAAACCGGCTAACTCCTCTTCACCAATCTGCTTCAGGAATGTTTTGTTGGTTAATACGCTGCTGACATAATAAGTAAATCGGCGGAAATTGTTCCATAATTTCTTGGTTCCTATTGCCTCAGGATAGACTAAAGAGAAGCGGAAACTACCATTGCTATCGAAGAATACGAAGATGCCGGCATTATATCGCAAGTTTTCTCCTGATTTTAGAATCTTCTTTGCTTTTTCATACTGGGCTTTCTTACCGGAACGTTCCGTAAGTGATTGATTGACCTTGAATGTGCAGATAATGATGTTTTCGGTATCGCTGAACTCAATTGCTCCGAGTTTAAAGCCGTTGCCGAAATCTTCATCATCATAGCGGGAGTAGCTTTCATTCAGTGTTTTATACTTTCGGCTCTTCTCTCTGAAGAAGAGATTGAGGTTATCAGTTGAAAATTGTTCTATGACAGCTTTCAGTTTTTGATTTGCTTCGTTCATAGCTCTGTTGTTCCTTTATTCGGTTTGGTTAACTAATTATCTCCCGCAGATTTCGGAGATCTCGCAGAGATATAGCGATTATAGCTTCTTATTCTCGATCGCGATGATAATCTCTTTCTTGTGGTCTTTATGCCGTTCTAATTCCTTGGTCAGGTAATCACTTACCAATTCGCTGGATATTTCGTCAATCTCTTTTATCTTCCCCTCTTTCAGGTTCATTATCCTTCGCAGGGTATAATCGGGAAGTGTTCCGTAAGAAACAATGTCTATTCGCAGCATTCTCAGAAAACTCTTATAGGGAAAGAGTTTTTCGCTGCGTTGAGAGAGCAGGAAGTCAAGATTATTCAGCGCTTTCATTTCAATGCTTTGTTCATTGAGAGGTGATGTGTTAAGCTCTTTGTAATTCTTTATCTTACTGTATGCTTGCCAGAAATCTTCACTGTTCCAGTTAAGCCTTTCTTCTTCGGGAGAGCAGACAATTCTATCGTAAACCTCTTCTAAGGAAGTATATTCGGGTTTAGACTTCTTGTCTTCGGTAGATGCTCTGCTGACATATAAGCGACCCTTTTTGAAAAATACTAACAATTCGTTCTGCTCACCCCTTTTTGCCACCTTGACACGAGGGGGGAAATCTTTGAGAATCTCAATCAGTTGGGGGTGTTTGTTTTCGATTTCCAGATACTTTCTAAGTACTTTGGTATAGAAACTTTCAGCTTCCAGATTATCCGGATTTTGCTGAACCCTTCTATACAAACCTGAGGGTGTAGGCTCTTCATCATTATCGAATATCTTAGCATCTTCACCTAAAGCGGTATGGATCAAGAACATCTTTATCGCTGCAATTTCACGGGATTTTACTATATCGGAACCCTTAATTGTAGGGAAGAAATTCACTATATACAGTTCCTCAAAAACCTTTTTGCCGATACGGTTTATCCGTCCTAATCTCTGGATAACTCGTACCGGATTCCAGGGTATATCGTAATTGATAACTATTCCTGCCCTGTTGAGATTAAATCCTTCTGATATCTTATCTGAAGACAGCAGGATATCATAATCATCTTTCTTCTTTTTCTCTGAAGCATCGAAGTTCTCATTGATGCTTTTAATGGTACTATCCGAGAGAGTTTTAGCAACTACTAACATCCTGTTACCATATACCTTCTGCAAGGCTATTCTAAGATATTCAACCGTATCTAAGTATTCGGAAAAGATAACGATTTTGCGTTTCGGCTCACCTCTTTTAGGCTTCTCTTGGCATATTTTTTCAATATTATCGAGAAGACAGGCTGTTTTAGGGTCTTTCTTAATCAGTTCAAGCACAGTTAATTCGTTCAGAATATCATCAAACATTTTCAGGTCGGAATCTATGTCTGCAATGAACTCCTCTTTGCAGACGAAATCTTTGAGCTTATACCTCTTGTGGTTTTTGGGGTATTCGCCTCTGTTTACTTTTTCTTCATATTGGAGTAAATGAGCCTCTATCTCCTCGATGCTCATAGTGTATATCTTATCTAACAGATCCCGGTCGAGTATGTATTCTCCGGTTTTTTCAACAAACTCTTTGCAGATTGTGTTTATCTTCTTAAAGTTTTTCAAACTCTGCCGAAAAGAGCCGAATGAGCTTTCGAACCTTTTGACCACCAGCCTTCTCATAAAGTCGTGTAAGTTGCTCTGTTGCTGGAATTGGCGATTGTCTTCCATACTCAGCTTGGAATCTGCTTCATCTTCAAGCTCAATCTCTTTTTTTAACAGACCTTTCTCGTAAATGAAAGGACGATAGATTGCACCTTTGAATATCCCCCCATCTTCAGGGGCAGCAAAATAAAGCTCTATCACTTTATCATAAAATTCAGACTGTTCGGGTGTTAGCTCAAAGAACCATTCAAGAGGGTCTTTAACGACTGAAAGCTTCTTTATCTCATCCTGATAAAAAGGGTTTAACTGTAAGTCAAGACGATTACGTCTGATAGTTACAGGTTCCATAACATTTCGTATCTGCACTGCCAATTGCTTGGATTTTTCTGATACCTTGTTTATATCAATTGAACTATCACCAAACATCTTTTCATAGAACATCTGTGCTCTCTTTTTCTTATCCCCCTTCTTTGAGTCGTGATACTTCTTGATAAACCCTAACTTGTCAAACAGACTGCCATAACTTCTAAACTGGTCTACAAGGTCGCTTCTTAGGGTTATAGATGACTCTTTGGGAATAATGAACAATTTTAACAGTGAAAGAATGTCTGAGGGACGATTATTGAAGGGGGTTGCGGTAAGCAGCATCACCTGTTTTTCGCGGCAGATGTTCTTCAACTTTTCATATAACAGGGTATCTTGATTCCTGAAACGGTGAGCTTCATCAACGATAATAACTTCAAAATCGTTTGCACTGTTCAAAAACTCTAAGGTATTTTCCAAATCTCCAACAGAACGAACCTCCCAATCGTATAATCCAAACTCCTCAAGATATCTAAGCCACCCTGATTTTTTGTTTCTGTCTCCGATGAGACCGGGAGGACAGATAACTATTCCCCTTTTTCTCAACTGTTTAGCTACAGCACAAGCAACGATTGTCTTTCCTAAACCAACAACATCGGCAATTATTACACCGTTGTGGTTTTCTATTATAGAGACAGCTTGTTTAACCGCATCAAGCTGATACTTGTAAGGGTGATAACCGTTTTTCTCGAGAATATTAATCAGAGAGTCGCCTACATCTTTCTGATCATAAGCATCTAAATATGTTTTCAAGATTAGCACAAAAGCCTCAAAGGGGGTAACATCTCTAACCAGAGTTCCTTCCTGAATGACTTCTACCAGCTTCTTCTTGCACTCTGCAAACTCGGTTATTTTTACTGCCCGTTCCCATAGTTCATCGAAATACTTTTCAGCATCCTCAAAACCGTAATCACCAATCTCAACATTAAACTCTTTCTGAGTAGTCAATCCGGCTTTGGTAAGATTACTGCTGCCTGTTATGAAAAGATTTCTTCTGAAAATCTGACTTTCATCGAGCTTGAAGATATAGAGCTTGGCGTGGTTAGGTTCTTCTGTTTTCCGAATTAAAAGCCGCTCTTGTCTGATCAGTTCAATAAAAAAGCCTATTTGCTCATAAAATTCATTGGTGTCGAAATAATCAGTATTAAGCGATTTCTTGATTGAGCCAAAAAAGAGTTCGGTTTTCTCTTCATCTGACAACTGAACTTTGTCGGATACTTCTAAGATACCGAAATTCGTTTTATCAACACTCAAGCCGACTAACACCTTGATTGTTAAATCGGGATTGGCTTTTAATCCGTCATAGAGTTCTCTGATTCCTGAGAAATAGAAGAAACCGACCAGAAACTTTAATTCATCACTTCTTGATATCAGTTCTATAAGTCGTTTTCTCAAGTCCTTTGTCGGTTCGTTAGTTATAAAATTGCTCATTATGTTATCCTTTGGGTAATAATATTACATTGTTTAAGACACATTAAGTTCTTGCAGTTTGTTATCTTACTTATTATGAGCTTTTGATTCATTCATAGTTCATTTTAGACAAATAACGGTCATTTACCAGCCAATAAGGCCAATTAACGGTCAATTAACCTTAGCTTGTAAACTTCTCCTCTCCCTTCTTATCTTTTGGTTTGTTTATTCTACGCTCTATCTGCTCACGCATCTTATCATAAGCTTCTTGAGTTATTCCATATTTCTCCAATACTATAAAGTCTCTTTTATAATCTCTCCAGAAACTATCCTTATATTTAAAGAGATCATAGCTTCTCTTATACATTTCTATGGCTTGTTCAGTGTTCCCTTTTACAAGGTAGAAGTGGGCGATAGTCATAGCTGTTGATTCGTTTTCGTCTGTATTGTCCTACTCTTCATAAAATATTTCTCAGCACGTTCAATATCTCCTTTGCAAAAATATGCCCATCCCCAGTAATTATATGCTTCATTGTCATCAGGTTTGATATCAATAGCTTTTTGATACTTTTCAAAGGATAAGCGATATAGTAGTTCAGCCTCTTTGCCGCTCTTAGTTGCCGCAAAGTCAACCAAAGAATTACCCCAGTAGTAAAATGTGTCGTGTTTGTCAGGTTTGATTGCAACTGATTTTCGAAAATATTCATACGCCTTTTCATATTCATTGTCTATAACATACACCAATGCACGTTGATTTAACAGATTTGCACAATACTCTTTTGCTTTTTCAGGGCTATCCTTTGTTACAAGTTCGCCTAATTCGTCAATTTGATCGAATGAACCATTGAGCCAGGCATCTCGGGCTTTTTTAACCAACATCTCATTTGACAGTTTTACTGGTTCTGGAGATTTAGACGTCCCACCCTTTTCATATAGATTAATTGCTTCTTGTATCCAGCCTCTTGTCTCTTCTGCAGGATCTGTTCTTGTATCCTTAACTTTCATCTCAGCAATATCGTCAACTACTTCCTTCAAGTAACTGAAAGGAGTTGAAATGATGCGAGGTAGTTTAACTTGGAGATTCCTGTTTAGTTCAATAAAAAAGTTATCAGCATCATACCCTTTGAGGTAAAAGCTTCTGTTGCTGCTTTTTCTTAGAAGTTCTTTGATTTTATCAGTTGGTTCTTTATCGTTGAACCCGACCCAGTATAACTCATTATTAAAAACAGGTATTTCGGTTAAGTGTCGAAAAACCGGATCGTTTTCACCACTATACCCAACTACTATGATAGTTCTTCTTTTCAGTGAGTCATCAAAAACAGGTTTTAGTTTCTCATAATGCTTTTCTACCTCATCGTCTGTATTCAAAATAACAAATCCGTCATACTGTCCGTGCAAATAGAAAACCGACTTTTCTGCCGCTTCTCCTAAAGTAAGTGTTTCTGAAGCTACAAAATCATAAACTCCGGGGAAGATATTTTCCAGGGCAAGCGTTTTAATAACTAAAGGGTCAAAGTTTGTTGTTAAAACTCTATCAATATACCCGTCTCTTATAAGAGCAGCCAAATAGAGGTGTGAGGCATTCAATTTGGATTTTTCAATATATTATGTAATAAGTTCTTTTCTATCCGCCGGGGATATTGTATCCATATATTGTCCGTATGTATGTATTGCATTTTGAATTCTGACAAGCTTCAGGCCAGTCTTCTTTAATCCTCTTTATAATATCACCCGCCAAAGGTATCCCGGCAGTAACCGAGACTCCTGCCCCGATCAATATGGCAGTTTTTTATGAGAAGCTCTGTTTTTTTTCAGCTTCTCGGCAATAACCTCAATTCTTGTTTGTCTATATGACATTGTTTATCTCCTTATGATACTCTCAAAATGGCAACTTAATCTGTCCTTCATCGGTTATGAAGTTGCTCACTACACTTCTCCTTGTTAAAAAACATACTTCATTAATCTCAACTCAATTTTTCAAATCGTAGTTGCTGCTGCTTTCGGCATTTCATCGAATACCCGTCCTGCAAGCAGTCTGCCGTTCTTCTTTTAATTCTTACCACCCCACTGTTTGAAGTAGAAAGGTACTTTGTAATCAGTGCATTGATGTTTTATGTCTTCAATCCATTCCTCTTTGATAGGTCTCGCTTTTGGTCCGCTTTCACCACACACGATAACCCAGTCAATTCCATCAAGATTTATTGTACCAAGCTTTTCAAACAACGGTTCGCAAGACAGAAACTTTACTTTTGCACGGGTATTTCTAAGGTAGTCTATACGACCAATCGTGTTAGTATTTTCAACCGTAACTCCCATCCATAAATTCGGGTGCCATTCAATAAAATCTTGGCGGTCATATTCCTCAAGAATATCTGCCCTTTTGGTCAGAACCTGAAAAATATGATGCGGATTTTCTTTTATGACCTGAAAAACCTTCCGGATAAAATCTATCGGGACATCTTGATGAAATAAATCACTCATGGAGTTTACAAACACCATGCGACTTTTCTTCCATTTGTAAGGTTCGGCTAACGCTTCAGGATGCAGGGTTAGTTCAAATCCATTTCGATACTTTTTCTGCCCCATCGCTTTCAACCTCAAAGCCATAACCTCTGCATAACAGTTTTCACAGCCGGCAGACAGTTTAGTACAACCTGTTGTCGGGTTCCAGGTGCTTTCTGTCCATTCTATTTTCGATTCTGTCATTGTTTACCTTAGCGAACTTTTTCCCATCTGCGTAATCAGTGGAATCTGTGCGAGGCTTTTCATTCTTCATTCCCTAAACCCCTAATCACTACTCACTAATCACTAATCACTGGTCACTATCTTTCCCCATCTGCGTAATCAGCGGGAGCCCCTTTCCCCTCTTTTTTTCGTGTAATTCTCTTTTCAAATTTGTATAATTGACTGCGTTCCTCGTCGAACTCGTACACTCGGGTCGT
>PWNZ01000193.1 GCA_003564135.1 Candidatus Cloacimonadota bacterium | reverse complement strand
GTACGGGGAAGATAGTTTTGCCGAATTCTTCACTCATTATGGTGGCTCGATGCTCTCCTATCTGTCACCTGTCTTTCCGTGGATCGGCTTAGACCGGAGCGCTCGGCATGTATACGGGAAGTCCTTCCCGCACTTGTGGGACGAATGGCAGGAATACTTAGTATTGAGCAGTGCTCATTACGAAATCAGCGGTCATGCCTTAACCGCTGACGGTTACTATAAAGATCAGGTAGAATTCCATGAAGGTGATGTCTATTACAGTCATCGATACCGTAAGAAAACAGGAGCTGCAACTATATTCGGTTTCAATAAAATAGTAAAACTAAATCAGGAGTCGCCGGAAACCATCATCTCCACTACCTCGCCCATAACTCATTTCACTTTGACAGGTGACGATTTATGGTATGCGGTGTATGAAATAAAAGAAAGCTACCCCAACACCTTCAACGACGCTTATGGGTATAATGTCTGTATCCGCAGAAAAAATCTTAAAACTAAAGAAGATACCGCCATTATAACCGCTGAAATAAGAACTTTTACCGTTTCAAATGCAGGAGTGATATACTATTCCGTAGACAGAAGAGATCAATTCGGAAGTTATGTCTTCGCATATAATCCTAAGACTGGGCGACGGAGACAAGTCCTTAGCTCTTCATTTTTAATAAACGGAATAAGATTTTATGGTGAGCGAATTTTTGTTTCGGCAAAGCAGGACTGGGAAAACTTGAGTATCTATGAGTTGATGCCTGACGAAAACGCCGACGGCTATACATTGAATGAGCTAGTAAGAACACCTTATCTCGAATATTTAGTAGATGCTGAGAGTGGAAAAATATTCTTTACAGCGAACTATGACAACATCCATCACTTATATTATTTTGATCTGGATGAAGATCAGCTATATAAGTGTCAGGGAGAAGGTTTAATCAGAAATGCTGCATATAATCCTGAAACTAACCACATATACCTTTCCGGCCTAAACAATGCCGGTTTCGATATTTACAGACGAGAATTAAAGGGAGACAGGGCAATGGAGCCAACAGAGGAATTCCAACCGCCAATTCCTAATATGCCGGCTGACATGAAGATCAAAGAGGGTAACTACTTTGATAACCTGAAGACCTTATTGCCGGCTATCAGAATTCCTGTTCTATCCTCGGACAATGAAGAAACCATTGCCGGAATGTATCTGCAAGGAACCGATGCTATCGGCCATTTCGAGTATTTTGGCAATTTTTTATATGACTTCAATGATGAAAAATTTTTGAGTAATCTTACCGTCAGTTCAAAGCTCTTTCTGCCGGTCAGAAAATCAATCTCATACGACAATTCCGGCGATGATGAGTCATTAGAGCTTGCCGTTTCACGTCCATTCTTCCATAGGCTCCAACCCGGCGTCTCCCATATTGGCGGTCAAGTATCCGCAAGGTTGTTTGATAATTACGACAGAACAGAGTATATCCCTCAGCTTTCGGCAAGGATTCATTACCCGGGTTTGCAGGCAGCCTTAAGCTTACGCACTCCGATCGAGAGCAGAAATTTCGGTTCCAACATGGATAGGCAAGGCGGCTATTTTACGGGCACTGTTTATAAGTACCTCCATAACAGTCATCTGAATTTGAACTTTCACGGCATATATGACCCCGATAATCCCGAAACAGTCTTCCCGGTAATCAAAGGCTATGATGACGAACTGGGAGCCCGCCGAGGAGTCGTTATCAGCAGTAGCATTACAGCTCCACTTCTGACAATCAATCGTGGGTTATGGAACCCTAATATTTTCTTTGAAGACTTAAACGGCAGTCTTTTTATTAATACTGCCATACCGGACGAGGGAGATAGCCAGCTTGCCGGTGGAGTCGAGTTTGTGGTAGATGGCGGTGTTTTCTTTTTGGGTAATTCTTTTTGGGGAGTTCGAATGGCCTATAACATCGATAATGATTTTAGTTCCCTGCTATTTTTTGGCAATAATTTTAGCTGGTAACTGTAGTTATCATTCAGCTAAAAAAGCTTACCATTAAAGCTTTGATGCTTTGGCAAAGTTGCCGCCCGAAGAAGATGTACGGGCGGCATAAACTTCCAGCTACTTGATCATGACTGCTCTTCTGTACCGGATCAAGTTATCGGTAATTAGTCTAAAGTAATAGACACCTGAGGGCATACTTCGGTTGCTGCTGTCAAGACCTCTCCAAACTATGCTGTAATCTCCGGGTGCTTGTACTTCATCTACTAATAAATCAATTTTTTCACCGCGGATGTTAAAAACTTCTAACTTCACAGGAGTCTGTTCAGCTAGACTATAACTGAGGTTCGTGTAGGGGTTAAAAGGATTCGGGTGAACGGGCAAGAATTTTGTTGCCTCTGGTATAGATCCATCTTGAGCAGACAAGTCTTTAATTACATAAAAAGCAGCCGCAACTTCGCTGGTCAAATATTCATGATGATAACTGACAGCTTTAATTTTTGTGTCTTCAAATAAAATTATAGGTTCATTGTAATTCTTGGCAGAGCTATCAGGCAACGAGCCATCGGTGGTATAATAGATAACGCCTTTATCTATTGGGCAGATTATTTCTACTTTAACCGGCTCCAGATATTTCTTCGGTTCCGGTTTGAACTCAGGCATAGGTAAATGATCTTTTAAAATTACATTAACGATATTAGACGCTTCAGAACTCTCATCTTCAAAGATGGCGGTGACATAATAAGAGTATTGTCCGGGGTGTAATTCCTCGTCTATGTAGTATGTCTCTTCAATGATTTCAGTGTTTATTACCTCAAACTCTTGCTCGTCGTCAAACCTTCTCTGAATATCATATCCGGACAATTCCGGCAGTATGGGACTTGATAGGTCCGGCTCATCCCATTTTAAAGTTATTTTGTTTTCATGACTTTCAGCTATGAGGTTTTGCGGGGTAGGCAATGGGGTTTCTAAGGGTACGCCTATGTGTACTATTTCCTTGTCAGCTTCCGTTTTTTTTATGACTAACATCTGAAAATTGTCTTGGCTGTCAATCACTAATTGTGGCCATTCCCAGTCATAATCTTCATCAAAAGGCCTGGACACCTCCCATTCTTCTTCAGGGTTGGAATTGGTAATATACTTGATGTTTCCGGTGAAGATATTCATCATAACTTCTTTGGCCAGTATATGCAGCCTATCTCGACCATCAAAAGCCATAGAGGGCATAACTGAAGAATTTCCTTCGTTAGTCAACACCGTTTCAGACCAGCGATCTTGTTCGAGGGATCGATACTGATAAAAAAGCCTGTTGGTGCCCGGCCAATACATCATACCGCTACTGATGAGGTGAATTATGTTATTACGTACTAAAAGGTTGAACACCTGCGCAGTCTGTTCGGGAATTTGGGTAACCTGATGAGACCATTCATGTCCGCCTTGCTCATTATTCTGAGCGATATAAGCTTGGCTCAAATCACGCCTGCCAACATAGCCTATAACAGCAATTCCGTCATCACTGAGATCGATGACAGCTCGAACATTATCCAATCTATCAACCGGTACTGATTCTCTGATTATTGAATAAGACAATTCACCCTCGAAATCGGTAAGATAAACTATTTGGTTGGCTCTGTCTTCGCTTTGTATCACTCCAACAATGTGAACATAACCATCTTGATCTATTGCTGTGTTGACTCCGTATACGGGAAAATCTAACTCAATTTCTCTTCCCCGCCATTCGTTATCTTCTTTTGTTATCCTGTGCAGTACACCCTCTATATCACCGAACACTTCTAATTCTCCGGTAACCGGATTCTTGATCACATTTGGCCGGTTAAAATATAGCCCTGCATCGTTAATAATATCGGGTCTCGACCAGACATTCATGGAATCTCGCACGGTATAGAATAACAACTTTTCATCATCGTTATCTTCGCGTCTGTTCTCCAGGTAAACAACGTGAATCTGATCATTCTCATCGATAAAAATACAACCATGATTAATGCTTTTATTGACTTGAGTATCTGTTAGCTCAGTCATTATTGTGTCATCCCAATTTGGGGTCTGCGCTACTAGGACAGATACTGCTATTGTTAACAGTATCAGAACACCTGCTCTCTTAAACATCTTTCCTCCTTTTCTTGTAAATAAATCAAAATCTATTCACTAGCTCTGAATTAAATATACCGCCTATGTTCTTAACTAATCTCCAGCCGGCATGTTGCCTTGGCGACCTTTTAAACACTATAACCGATAAGTCAAGCTTTTTGTCAGTTGTTGAAAATGACTGGCTATAAGGAGCAGCATGTGACAGGCCTATCAGACTTGCAAAAAGCTTATTAGAATGGAGCAGGATCAGTTTCTATGCAGCAGTAGTTTGAGCTATCACCTCATAAAAATGTCCATTGACAACAGAATCATCAGGTTGCTCTTTTGCCTTTTGAGTTTCTTGAGGTTATTATATCCTTTAAAAATTAACTTCGTAAATCTGACCGAATAGCCGCTTTAATAATCTATTTTTCTTGACGGATGTCGTTGATATGATTTCTGGATATTTGAGGTAAAGTTTATGACAAGTTCAATACTGAGAAGGCGAATGGTACCCCCGAGCCGATTCGAACGGCTGACCTTTTCCTTAGGAGGGAACTGCTCTATCCAGCTGAGCTACGGGGGCATTCTCGACAGATCAAAGCCGAAACCTAAGCATTTCTACTCTCTGAACAACGGCAAGAATAAAAACAGAGCTCTCTTGTCAAGACTTAATCAGCTGATGGTAAGCAATCGGACGGTGTCGGACATTCTTTTCTCGACTGCCACTTATTATTACATGAGCAGGCAACTTAAAAAAATGACCTCAACTATTAGACAGAAAAAATAACATAAATAAGGATTTAATGTGAAGATTGGAATCGTAGGAGCAACAGGATTAGTTGGTAGAACAATCCTTCAAGTAATGGAAGAACGAAAACTTTTTCCCGACAGACTAAGACTTTTTGCTTCGTTTCGCTCTGCAGGGACAGCTATATCTTTTAATAAGCGAGAATATATTACAGAAACCCTGCAAGAGAATAATATGCAAGAGCATTTTGATTTTCTGCTTTTTTCAGCCGGCAAGGAAGTCTCCCTTCATTATGCAGCAATTGCCGAACGATCCGGTAATAACGTAATAGACAATTCATCTGCTTATAGAAAAGATCGGCCCTTGATTGTACCCGAAATAAATAGCGAGCTTTTAAAAGGTTATCGCGGGATAGTTGCTAACCCTAATTGCTCGACTATCCAGTTAGTACTGGCATTGTTCCCTATTGGTAAGCTTTACGGCTTAAAAAGGTTGGTTGTCAGCACTTATCAATCGGTCTCCGGTGCCGGTAATTCAGCGATAGAAAAACTGCTCGGAGAAAGGAAAGCTAATGTTAACAGTAGTCTTGTAGAGGATAAGTTTCTCGACCTAAACCTGGCAGCAGCTATCGGGCCTATTAATGAGGCCGGACACTCACAAGAGGAGCTCAAAATGCAATATGAAACTGCTAAAATACTTGGTTTGGATAAACTAGAAGTTGCAGTTACAGCGATAAGAGTGCCGGTATTGTTTGGACATGCTGAATCGGTATTCGCCGAATTTGACTGCCAGGTTGAGCTTGAAAAGATCGTAAAAGCCTGGGAACAGGAAAGTTTTATCGGGTATAGTAAAAATATAATCACCCCTCGACAAGCTGAAGGATCTGACCTCAGCTATGTTTGTCGCTTAAGAGGTGGTTGTACTGCTGACAGTATCCTTTTTTGGAACGTAGCAGATAATATCAGAGTTGGAGCAGCTACTAATGCTGTGAATATCATGCAAAGTCTTATCAATTATCAAATGCAGTAACACTTAGGAGTTGATATCAACATGAGTTATTTATACAGTGTCAGAAAAAGCCTGCATCGCATACCGGAAATCGGATTCAAAGAATTCAAAACGCACCAATTCATATCTGACCGTCTACATCAATTAGCCGGCTTGAAATTCCATACTTTCGACTTCCCCGGACTTTTAGTGAAATATGAGGGTTCCAAGACCAAACAAGAGAATAAAGAATATTACCTGTTTCGAACAGAAATGGATGCGCTGCCGGTCTTAGAAAAAACCGGTGCTTCTTTTGCTTCAGAGCATAGTGGATATATGCATGCCTGCGGGCATGATATTCATATAACTATCTTAATAGGGTTGATTGAACATGTAGTGCAAGAAAAACCCGACAAAGACATCCTCTTTCTGTTTCAACCGGCTGAAGAAGGTAAAGGTGGTGCTGAGCGAATTCTGGGAACAGGTGTCTTTGATAATTACAATATTAAAGAAGCCTATGCTCTGCACGTCAAACCTGACCTACCGGTTAACACGATATCCTGCTGTCCGGGCATTATCTTCGGGATACCCTTAGAGTTTGACGTTCACTTCACAGGAAGCAGTGCCCATGCTGCAAACCCAGACAGGGGGAATGATGCAGTTATGGCAGCAAGTCATTTTGTCCAACAGACAGACAGCATAATCGCCAAAAAACTGCCACCAAATAAGAGCCGTCTATTTCATATAGGCCGAATTGAAGGTGGCCAAATTCGCAATATTGTTGCTGATAAATGCAAAGTTGAAGGTACACTTAGAGTATTCAGTAAAATGAATGAACTCAGAGAAACAGTCACCGATTCTGCTCATGCTTCGGCGAAACTTTTCGGCTGCTCTGCAGAGGTGAAATATTTAGGCTCTTATGATGCAGTTTACAACTCAGAACGTTTGTATAATAAACTTAAAAGCTGTTTGCCAAATCAGATAACTCTGGTAACGGCAGATCCTGCTTTAACAGGTGAAGACTTTGGGTTTTTTACCAGTCGCTATGAAGGATTGTTGTTCTGGTTGGGAGCGGGAGTTGAAAAACACGATCTTCACTCGCCATATTTCCTGCCTGATGAAAAAGCAATATTGACAGGTATTGAGGTTTTTAAATCGTTACTCAATGCAAGATAGAAAGATCTGAAAAAAAGAAGGTGCACTTGAATTATGAAAAAGAACTTTGAAATAATTGTAGGTGGGTTGGTTCAAGGTGTGGGATATAGGAATTATGCAGTCAGACAAGCAAACGAGCTAAACGTAAAAGGTTTTGTGAAGAATATGTACGACGGAACTGTAAAGATTGTCGTTACAGCAGAAGCGGGACTTATTGATCCGTTCGTAGAAATGTTGAAAATAGGGCCAAGAAGGTCAGCAGTGAAATTCGTTAAATGTCAAGAAATAATAAGCGATAAAGAACATAAAGATTTTCGCATAGAGTTTTAATTTAAATAATCTGAATCACCTTATGTAAATGGTAGTTAAGTCAATGAAAAGAGCACATGGTTACATTTTTTTTCGGAAGAGTCGCCAATCAGAGGCATTATTGACCAGAAAGAGGTCAAGCATTACTCTGCTTAGGGATGTTGGTGCTTTTTTCTTCATTCTGAGCAGCTTTTTAGTCAATGATAGACTTTTTGCTCATAATTATGCATTTACCGGACAGATACAAAATATCGCTATCTTCGGCTTTGAGAGCAACCCTCTTTACGTCACGCGGTCTGACCGTTATCATATTGTCAGAAAAGGTGACACTCTTTTCTCTATTAGCCGCCAGTACTCTGTCCCTGTAGACTCTTTGCGTCTCTATAACGAACTGGATAGTGACGATATTTTTACCGGCCAAAAGATATACTTAACTCCCCAAGTAACTGCCAAACGGGAATATGTCACTTCAAGACCTGTCCCCGAAAAAGGATACCATCAAGTCGAGCGTGGAGAAACTGTCTATCGTATATCAAAGATGTATGACTTAGAAATCATGGATATCCTTACTTTTAACAATTTAGAATCGTTTGATATCCAAGCCGGTCAGAAAATATGGCTAATTGCCGGTCAGGTTGAATCTCCAATAGAGGACGATAGGGAAAGACTCGAAACAGCCGAAAAGCATACTCCTGAAGACAAGGCTATAGAGGATGAATACGATTATCATATTGTTAGATCGGGAGAAAACCTATATCGCATTTCAATACGCTACGGCATGAACCTGCCCGAATTACGTGAACTTAATTCTTTAACTTCCGATGATTTACGCGTTGGCCAAAGATTAAAAGTGCTCAAAGACCGGGATTCAAGAGAAGTAAGAGTCGCAGATAGAACAACTCGAAGAGCTGAGGATACTGACACCACCACCAGCAATGTACATCTCCCTGTTAATGGTAGAGTACTATCGGAATTTGGCATTAGAAATAACATGCCTCATAATGGGATAGATATTGAAGCCTCCATAGGCGAACCAATACACGCAGCACTAGATGGCAAAGTCGTATTTGTGGGCGTACAGCGAGGATATGGTAATGTAGTCGTGTTAGAGCATGATGATTTTGTGATGACAGTATATGCACATAATGATCGCAACTTAGTAAGATTAGGTGATAAAGTCAAAGGGGGCCAACCCATTGCCACCGTTGGTCAGTCCGGTAACGCTACAGCTCCTCACCTGCATTTTGAATACAGAAAAAGAGGAAAAGCTATAAATCCCCGCAAGGTACTGCCTGATTTTTAGCTCTGAGGACTGTTTATGAGAAAAAAGAGTAACCAAAAAAAATTAATGTCCATTGGAGAAATAGCAAAAAAGCTGGGAATCCATGAGCAAACAATTCGCAAATATGAAAAGGATGGCCTGATCAAGCCATACAGATCAACCAAAAACACACGCTACTTCAACGAAGGAGATGCTCTGAAGATCATCACTGCTATCACCCTGACGCAAGAATTCGGACTAAATAGAACCGGAGTAGGTTTGATTTTTAATCTGGCAAAATCATATAACATAAAAGATGAAGAGTTGCTCGACTTTATAGAAGATAGTAAAGTCCCCGCTACTCACAACACTAAGATAAAATAATTGCTATGAAATTTACTACATTTCACCTCCTTTATACTGTCAAACATTGTTTCAATAAAACGGGATAAATCGATGAGGGAAAACGTATATACCGACCAAAGCTTGCAGCAATACCTGCAAGAAATAGCTAAGACTAAAACTCTCAAGAGAGAGGAAGAGCGCAAGTTAGCAGTGAGAGCAAAAAAAGGCGATCAAGAAGCGATTCGCAAACTTATTGAATCTAACCTTAAGTTTGTTGTCTCAATAGCCGCAAAGTACCAAAACAGAGGGCTCTCTCTGTCCGAATTAATAAGTGAAGGTAATCTCGGCTTAATCAAGGGGATAGAAAAATTCGACCCTGATATGGACTACAAGCTTATTTCCTATGCAGTATGGTGGATCAGACAGAGGATACTGTTTGCGCTAGCTGAAAAGACCAACCTTATCCGTATACCTTTAGGTCAGGCAAACAATTTTACCAAAATCCGCAATGCAAAAGAACGTATTCGAACTCAGACCGGCAAAGAAGCAACAACCGAAGAACTTTCTGAAAAGATCGATTTGCCGGAAAGCAGTATCAATAAACTAGGAAACAGCAATAGGTATGAAACCTTATCAATAGACACTCCCTATGGCGAAAAAGGTGATGAGTTTAACCTTAACGATATCCTAACTGACCCAGGCACAACAGACCCCAAAACACTCTATTACCGTGACAGGGCAAACAAAAAAATCCACGACTCTATAAATAAATTGGATAAGAGATCGGCTAGGATTATCCGCTCATACTTCGGGCTTGACGGCAATGACAGGAAAAACTTCGCTCAGATTGCTGAAGAATTTGGCCTCTCCAGAGAAAGAATCAGACAAATACAAAAAAAAGCACTGCATGATATACTATCAGAGGTTAAAGATGATCTGGAAAACGATATTGATGCCATCTTATCAGGAAATGGATAACAGATCACTTTGCTTGAAAGAATTAATTGAAACGAAACAGGAGGATAAACAATGAAAGACTTCAATGAACTACTGAAAAAAGTTAGAGAAATGTCCAAAAAAAGAGTCATTATAGCTGCCGCTCAAAGCAATTCCGCAATCGAAGCTGCTATTATGGCCAAGGAAGAAGGCCTCGCTGACTCACTATTAATCGGAGATAAAACCTCCATCCTGGATAGCTTAAAAACTAATCACCCACAATTTGCCGATAGCTTTGAAATAATCGATACGGGACAAGACCTAAAAAAAGCCTGTATAGAAAGTGTTGAAGCAATTAAAGCAGGAAAAGGTGATCTTATTCTTAAAGGGAAAGCAGATACAGCAATGCTGATTAAAGCTGTGTTAGATAAAGAAAAAGGGTTGCGAACTAAAAGCATTCTTAGTGACGTATTAGTTTATGAGCATCCGGGCAAACTAATGCTTATGAGCGACGGTGGAATTAACCTCTATCCCGGGATTCCCGAAAAAACAGCTATTGTGAACAACGCTGTGAAAGTTGCCAGATCAATGGGTATCGAAACTCCAAAAGTTGCACTTTTAGCAGCTATTGAAGCTGTCAATCCCAAGATGCAATGCACTATGGACGCCGCCGTTATAGCAAAAATGAACTACAGAAAACAGATCCCTAATTGTGTCGTTGACGGCCCTTTGGCTTTTGATAATGCCATCAGCCAAGAGGCTGCCAAGATGAAGAATATTGATTCTCCTGTAGCCGGCAAAGCTGATGTATTAATAGTCCCGAATATTGAGTCCGGTAACATATTCGGCAAATCATTGACCTACTACTGTAAATATCGAGTAGCACATGTTGTTATGGGAGCTAAAGTCCCCATACTGATAGCGTCAAGAGCTGATGATGCCGAGACCAAAATGCTGTCTATGGCCTTAGGCGTATTAAGTGCTCAATAGTCGATTATAGGGTAAGACTAGATAGTGGCAATTAGCGTTATTTGCATTGGCAAGAACAAACAAGATACTATAAAAGATGCAATTGATGATTATCTTAAAAGAACAAGAAGATTCTGTGATATAAATCTTACTGTTTTACCCGACATTAAATTGACTAAATCTATAACACCACAATTAGTTGTCGAAAAAGAGTCTGCAAGGATAATCGACCATCTTCAGCCCAAACAGAGCAAGATCGGACGATATACAGTTTTATTAGATAGAAAGGGAAGAAGCATAGATTCCCTCGCCTTTTCGAAGTTGATTGACAAAAAAGGCATGTCCCTCAACTTCATCATCGGTGGAGTTTATGGAGTTAATGAACAATTACAAGAGAGAGTGGACTTGTTGCTAAGCATGTCGCAAATGACATTTACTCATCAGATGAGTCGGGTGATTTTGTTAGAGCAAATTTATCGCTCTATGACGATACTCAACAATAAAAAATACCACTATTGAATTATGGAACTTAACAAACAAGAGAAACTGCTGCTAAAGAAAGCAAAAGAAGCATCATTAAAAGCTTATGCTCCTTACTCTAAGCATCAAGTTGGAGCAGCAATATTAACCAACGATAATTCTATTTACTCCGGATGTAATATTGAGAACTCCTCTTACTCAGTTTCTATCTGTGCTGAACGAGTAGCTGCTGCACAAGCTATCTCTAAGGGAGAAAAAAAGTTTACGTTAATCGCAATATACGTCAACAGTACTAAAATGTTTCCTCCGTGTGGAGTTTGCCGTCAGTTCTTAGCCGAGTTTTCACCAGATCTGAAAGTAATATACGCTAACGCAAAAGAGATTCGACTCTCTACTATAAGGGATCTTCTGCCTGATGCTTTCAGTATATAATCTCCTTAGATCAGTTATTCACGACAAAAAGCTTGCATAAAATACCTTGTTTAATTAGTGATTATTAAAATTCAAAAACATAAAGGAGTTAACAATGGAAAAACTTCTCTTATTAGGTGATGAGGCCATAGCCCAGGGAGCATTAGATGCCGGCATGTCCGGTATTTATGCATACCCGGGAACGCCATCAACCGAGATTACGGAGTATGTACAAAGAAACCCTGAAGCTATTGCCCGCAATGTTCACCGAGAATGGTCAGCTAATGAAAAAACTGCCGTCGAAGCCAGCATTGGGATGTCTTATGCAGGTAAAAGAACTATGTCCTGCATGAAGCATGTCGGCTTGAATGTAGCCGCAGACGCCTATGTAAACTCGGCTTTGACCGGAGCTAACGGCGGTATGATTGTCGCAGTAGCCGATGATCCGTCAATGCACTCTTCTCAAAATGAGCAAGATTCAAGATTCTACGGTAAGTTTGCAATGCTTCCGGTATTAGAACCATCTAATCAACAAGAAGCCTATGATATGGCTTATTACGCCTTCGAAATTTCCGAAAAATACGCCGTGCCGATAATGATAAGACTAACGACTAGGCTAGCTCATTCCAGAGCCGGAGTAAAAAGAAGAAAGCCTTTACCGGAAAAGGACATTAAACTTCCTGAAGATATCCATCAATTCGTGCTCCTGCCCGCAATCGCTCGCAGAAAATACAAGGGTTTGCTGGCTATGCAAACTAAGTTTATGGAAGAATCAATTGAGTCGCCTTTTAATTCTTACGCATCCGGCAACGATAAAAGCATGGGAATTATTGCATGTGGATTAGCGTATAACTATCTACAGGAAAATTATGCGGATACTCCTTGTCCATATCCGGTACTAAAGGTAAGTCAATACCCATTACCTGGAAACTTAGTGGGAAAACTGGCTGAAGAATGTGACAACATACTAGTGTTAGAAGAAGGTATGCCTTTCGTTGAGGAAATGCTGAAAGGATTCTTCGAAGGACCCCATAAAATAAAAGGTCGCTTGGATGGAACTGTACCCCGAGATGGCGAACTAAATCCAAACATTGTCAGACTTGCTTTAGGACTACCGGATCTCACCGGGAAACCTGTTCCGGAAGTAGTTGCCAAACGGCCACCAAGCTTGTGCTTGGGCTGCCCTCATATCGATAGCTTCAAAGCGTTAAAAGAAGTATTGAAAGAGTATGGTGATGGTCATGTATTTTCAGATATCGGGTGCTATACTCTTGGCGCTTTACCACCTTTCAAAGCTATAAACAGTTGCGTTGACATGGGTGCATCGATAACAATGGCTAAGGGAGCTGCTGATGCCGGATTGTTCCCTTCGATCGCAGTTATTGGTGACTCTACCTTCTCTCATTCGGGAATAACCGGTCTGCTAGATGCTGCTAATGAAAACTCCAATGTGATAATTATGATCCTTGATAATCACACTACAGCTATGACTGGTGGGCAAACGTCACCCGGAGATGGAAAGATAGAGGACATCTGCAAAGCAGTTGGAGTACATGAAGACCATATTCGTATCATCAATCCTTTATCTCGTAATCACGAAGAATTCCTCAAACTTCTTAAAGAGGAGTTAGATTACGAAGGCGTCTCGGTCATAATACCAAGAAGAGAATGCATACAAACCCTTACCAAGAAAAATAAAGGGAGGCTAAAGTGAAAAATAATATAATATTGGCCGGTGTCGGCGGACAAGGAATCCTTACTATAGCAACAATCATTGGATACGCAGCTCTCGACTCGGATTTGCAGTTGAAGCAGTCGGAAGTTCATGGTATGAGCCAGCGTGGCGGCGATGTCCAGTCCCATTTAAGGATCTCTGACAAACAGATCTTTTCTGACCTTATTCCTTATGGTAAAGCCGATATTATCGCCTCAGTTGAACCGATGGAGTCTTTGAGGTACCTTCCTTATCTTTCCGATGAAGGGTGGCTTATAACCAATACGAAACCATACGTTAACATCCCAAACTATCCTGAAATTGAAAAAGTCTTAGCTGAAATCAAGAAATTACCGCGTCATATTTTGATCGATGCTGACGTTATCGCCAAAGATATGGGTGCACCCAGAGCCATGAATATGATTATGCTCGGCGCTATAGCTTCCTTGATGGACGACATTCCATACGATAAGTTCCAAAAGGGAATAAAATATGTCTTTGAACGTAAAGGCGAGAAAATTGTCGATATAAACATGAAAGCGATGGATAAAGGTAAAGAAATAGCTGCTGAAAAGACTAAGTAGGCACTATATCGGATGAAACAATCTATCTGTTTTAAAGCGGGGTTTAACCTTGACTCCGCTTCTTTTGTTTTTTTAAGGAGTCATAAATGATATTCGATGACAATGTTTTTTTGTCCGTGAAAAAGCTGATGAGTAAGCTCAATTCTTGCTCTGAAGACCTTAACCCAATGGAATACGGTAATATTAATAAAGACTTAGCTAACTGCCTATGCAGGATATCTGAAATAAAAGATACCGTTTGTTACTGCCAAAAAGCAATAGATCACTACCAGAAAGCACTGAGAACCTTTACTAAAAACCGCTTCCCTATGGATCATCTTTTGATCCGAACATCGGTAGGAGCATGTTACAGGAAAGTCGGAACACTGAAAAATGATACAAACGCTATAGAAAAGGGTCTCGTTCACTTTGAAGAAGCATTGTCAATCTGCGACCCAATTAAGACACCGGAAGAGTTTGCTGCTCTGCATAATCATATCGGGTTGGCATACTGTACGTTGGGCGAAATTGATAATGATATAGATGCTTGCCTGAAAGCTGTTGAATCATTCAAAATGGCTCTTGAAATCAGATCATTAGAAGTGTTTCCTATGCAGCATGCATCAACACAAAATGACCTCGGAACAGCCTTCAGCATTCTGGCAAAATTAAGTAAAGCCCAAAAGGAGACCTACATAAATAATGCGTCCCAAGCTTATGAGGCTGCCTTAAAAGTCTTTAATGAAAAAGATTTTCCGCAGATATACCAGCTCATAGTCAGTAATATGAAAAAGCTTCTAAACGGTAAATGAAAAAGAATCCGCTATACTCACGATCATCCGTAAATCCAAAAATACTAAGCAAAACGGGGTCTCAATCGTAATAGAAAGATCAACGATTCATTGGTCAGGCTCGCTCCCTTTGATTAAACCGGAATAATGCAGTTAAAAATTAATGGAACACCGGCTTCAGTCTTTTGATACACCGGCTTTTTAACCTGGGAAATCTTCTTTTCTATTCCACCGGGTTCTATTTTACCGGCTTCAGAAGATAAAATAACCATCATCTCCTTGGGTGTCATCATTTTGCAATTATACATCGTACATTGTAAATTATACATTACTTTTCACAGTCATGGGTGTTTACTACGTTTAAAAAAGTTACCAGTTACCAGTGATTCCGGAACGCTGACTTTCAGTCGGCTGGCACGCCGGCTTCAGCCGGCAATTTTTAATCATTCCTTTGGGTGTCTGTCTTCACTAAAATTATACATCGTACATTGTAAATTATACATTACTTTTCACTGTCATGGACGTTTACTATGTTTAAAATAGTTATCAGTTACCTGT
>PWNZ01000009.1 GCA_003564135.1 Candidatus Cloacimonadota bacterium | reverse complement strand
TATATTAATTTTTCCATCGTTGCCTTTATCCCACTAGGGGTAAGCTCTAATGCTGAAAGCAGAAACATGTTTCTTGCTGCCGTTATTCCCGTATCCCATACGGTAAACGATACACCCCATTTGTCCGATGTGCCACTAAAGTGGCTCGCCTGGAAGATAAATCCATTCTCATATTTGAAGTTGTCGAAAAATTTATCTCTAAATTTCTTATAACTACTCCCTGTCAGAAATAATGGCTTAGTAAAGGCTGCAATCCTGACATTCTGGTTATACCGCTGTATTTTCCAGCATCGATAGAGAAATTGTGCGTATAAATTAGCAGAGCATGCACCCCATTTCGCTTCTCGCATTTCTTGATTTATTTTAGTGTCAGACGCTCCTTTCATGACATTGTCACCATCAGGTCTCGCATACGGTGGATTCATAAAGATTATCATATCCTTCTGCTGCAAGATAGCGTCTTTTAAGCCTTGCGGCATCTTTTCATCGGCCTCTATCTCCATTCCGAACAGATCACCTACTCCATCATTGAGGAAATCGTATTGGAACTTCGTAGCTTCCGGGTTATAGCCAGCCTGATTCGCAGTATCGATGTCCGACTGATTCAAAGTCGAGCAGTATAACTCCTTGAACCGGTAATCCTTTGTCAAATTACCTAATCCCCATGAATTTTCCCATACTACATACTTCTCTCTCCAGTCTGCACCAAACGCATTGCCGATATAATCATGGGCTAAATCCACGAATGGTTTAGTAGTAAAGAATTCACCATTCTTGCGTCTCGTTACATCCTCTATTAAACGATCGATAACTCCGGGCAGTGCACCTTTCTCTTTAGGAGAGTAGTCACTATCGCTAAACTGGCTAAAGAACGACAGGAATAATGACCTGTTGACTTTAACTTCGCCGAACGATTTACCTACCAACACATTCTTCTTCTTCGGATGTAGATAATTCTCACCCGGGTTAATAACTATCTGGATAAAGAGGTTTGCTTTCTCATTAACCGATAGCTCGCATTTCCCCAATACATGGGTATCAAAATAGTCGTATACACCGACTATATTCCGTTCCGTTATCTTGACTCTGTTTCTTGCGCCTTTTGACATGTCTTTTATATCCTCAACTATTTTACTTAAATCGAACTTATCGGTAACGTCATGAACGAACGGATTAACCGTATCATCGTTAGCTATATCCGTGGCTAACTTGACGTTATACTTATAAGCTTCTGATGGAGCAATAGTCCAATCTATAGGCGTGTCAAGATACTTTATTACTCGAGAGGTTTCAATAACGAAGCATTCGTTATTATCGCCTACGAATATTGTTGTAGGCATTAACTCTCCCGACTGTTCGTACTTTTTCAGGTAGAAGAGACACTGTATCAATACATTGGCTTGCGGTAGTTTTTTCTTCAACTCAAGCTTATATTTAAACTCAAGCAGTGACCTTATAGTGGTGTGCACTAACAACCCATCCCCACCATGTGGAGAGGTTATGGTTGCACCCGGTAATATCTTTAATATCTCTTGCCTGTAACCGTTTTCCACATCTTTTTCGTTCAGGGCTGTTTTTATAAATTTCATTTTTTCTCCAGATTATGTTCCTTGCCACAGAACGGACATATGTTGTTAATTATCCACTCTTCCGGCGTAGTGATCTCGCATGTGTTACATACAGAACATTTCTTAAAATCCCTACGTTCCAATATGCTATTGCTTAGGTCAATAAATCTATCGTGCAACAACATGTATTTTATTGTACATGATTCTAGTAATAAGGTTTTTACTAACACCTAATTTTTCAGCTAACTGTCTTTTAGTTAGCCCTTCCTTTTTCATTATTTGCTCAATATCGTATGCAAAGGATCCGCTTAATACAGCTTTGATATGTTCAAATCTTTCCTTCTTGTTTTTAAATTCCATTAACTGTGTCCAGTCACCCATACAACCTACCTTGCAGGCAAAAAACCGCTACACTTGTCTACTCCAAAAATAGTCAATGAGCAATTTCTCTTGCTGTTAAAGTTTCTTCTTAGGGAGTCTTTTCCGTTGCTAATGATAGGATGTCGACAAACGCCTTTGTCGTTCCATTCGCAGTGATTAACACCGCCTTCTACGGGAACCCCGTTATAGCCAACAGATTTATCTACCAGGTTAGACTCATCTGGATCGTCCGGAATATCATAGGGCGACGACCTCAGTAAATCCATAATAATATCAGATAAATAACAATAATTGCCATCTTGATCGTATAACTCCCATACGATTGTACCCGGTGTATATTGATCTGCCGCACTCCTAAAAGTATATCGTTTTTGACCAATACAATACTCATCACCATTGTGCATCTCTTTTCCGTTTATTTTCATTTTTTCTCCTCGTTATTATTCGCTAATGACCATATCATTATAAAAAGATATATCCCAGACATTATAAAATAAACCATTTTTACCTCTCTTTTTTCATGAATTGTATATTGCGGGATATTCACAGTTTTCCATTGCCCAGTCTACCCAGAACTTAAGCCACGTTAACCGGGCTAACGACCTGCCTTGCATTGAATCATATTCAACCGGCAAAGATAATTCACCGGCATCTACAAATCCGGGTCTCACGTGAGGATATTTTTTCACGTAGTTAACGTACGCTTGATCTATTTTCTGTTGATGTTTTTTTGTTATATATTTCAGACCTGGATGTGGCCGCATTAAACCTATGACGTTGTCAAGAAAAAGACTGAATAGTGCTACTTCCCTCAGAAAATCATACCACACGCTATAACTAGGGTGTCGCACGTTGCTGTAATCAGTTATTTCCCCAAATGCGGGGGCATATGGATGGATGACCTCGCCAACAGTCATCCATTCTTTGTCGTAAGTTACGTCATAACACTCGATAGCTTCGCCTATGATAATATCGTAACCCATCACGCCGCCTTGAAGTTATAGATTGGTTTTATATGACTAATTATCTCCACGGTTTCACCTACATGTTCCATGATCTCTGCCATCGGTTTATAAGCTTGAGGAGCTTCATCTAATGTAATTTCACGTACGGTGCTGGAATGTATTCCTTCCATAGATTCGCGATATTCCGACATACTAATCTGTCCCCTAGCGGCGGTTCTGCTCATCGTTCTTCCTGCACCATGCGGAGCGGAGTAATTCCAATCTGCATTACCTTTTCCCTTGCCAATTAAAGAGCCGTCTCGCATATTAAAGGGAATAATAAGCATCTCGTCAGCCTGTGCAGATATTGCGCCCTTACGGAGAACCATATTTTCTGTGTCAATATAATTATGAACACTAAGTATCGTGTATTCTGGAGGCTGCCATTTCATTTCTGTAAAAATAGTATGTGCAATAGCCTCCCTGTTGATTTTTGCATACTCTTGGGATACATTGACGTCATTTATATAGTCATAAAATAGCTCGCCGGACACATAGGCTGTCTGTTTGTCTACATTAATAACCGGCACCTTAGTAAGAGCCTGCTGTATTTCGCTTTCCCTGCCTTCTTTTTTTAGCCTGTCGATCACATCTTGTTTACTTATTCCGCCCTGTTGCATTTGTCGATACGCCTGTTCTTGGTAGTAAGTAGCTACTTGATGACCTAGGCTTCTGGAACCCGTATGTATCACTAGGTATAGTCCGCCGTCCTGAGCCTTAGCAAGCTCTATGAAATGATTGCCACCCCCTAATGTCCCTATAGAAAGGTGTGCCCTACTCATGTTTTTTATGTTTTCGACACATGTTAGGTTAGCGAGGGATACTTTATCTATAAATGGGTGTGGTTCAATATTAGTGTTAAACCCGGCAGGAACATACGCATTAATCACTTCGTCCAGCTCATGTAAATCTATGTCTTTTTCCGCTAATTTAAGACACAATATTCCGCATCCGATATCTACGCCTACAAAGTTAGGACAGACTTTCTTGCCGGTAATGGTCAAGGTAGTTCCTATAACGCATCCCATGCCCGCATGACAGTCCGGCATAATTCTGATGCTGCTGTTCTGTAAATATTCTTGATTTAATATAGACAGTATCCCTGTAACGGTAGCCTCGTCTAGTT
>PWNZ01000220.1 GCA_003564135.1 Candidatus Cloacimonadota bacterium | reverse complement strand
CATACTATTTGTTACGACTCCAATGGTATCAATGAACCTGAACAGGATTTTATGAAATCACTGTCAACCTTAAGTGGCGGCTTAGCCTATTATGTTGGTGACGGAAAAAATAAAACTTTCCAAGTTATGTTTATGGCTCTCAATTCAGCGCAGCGCTTTCAAACCTCAACACCTTCACCCCTCCCCCACAAGCGGCAGCCTCAGCATTCAGCGTTCACTTTTCATTTTTCACAGCCGAAGACCGCCATGCTTCAACGCTGAAACGTCAAGACGTCAAATCGCCACAACGCCGAGACTATTTAATCAGAATCATTCTCCGCACCTGTTTGACTTCTTCGGTTTTCAGTTTATAGAGGTAAACTCCCGACGACACTTTTCTGTTATTATCATCTTTGCCGTTCCAGACTATCTGATGTTCACCGGCCGGCAGGTGTTCATTAATCAGAGTTCTGACTTTTTGGCCTAAGATATTATAAACTAGCAGTTCTGTCCATCCCTCACGCCGGATATCGAATTCGATAACTGTCTCCGGGTTAAATGGGTTGGGGTAGTTTTTATGCAGAGCAGCCGTCGGTTTGGCGATAGTATCATCTTCAACAGACGTGTAGTGATCCGGCGGCTCGGTCGTAAATCTTATTGCCAGACCGGCCTCAACAGGTGTTGCGGAAGGCTCGTACTGTCTATTGAAAGCGTATTGCAGTCCCAGATAATTGCATGGGCTTTGGATGCCGGTTGTGCTGTGGTTTCCAAGTGTATTATTATTCCAGACCGTATGATATTGAAAAATAATATCACCGTTGATGTCTCCGGACATTTCGGGTGAGACCAATATCAATTGAAACTTTTCTAATCCGTTAGGTGAAACATTGACAAAATTATAAGCATCAAGCCAGCTAATCACGAAATGGTCGTTGTCTGCGTCATAATAGGTTACAATGCGCAGGGAATCACCGGCTGCCGGTTTGCCTTTAAGATCATCCCAGAACGGAGCGATGACTCCGGGCGGATTGATGACTGATGGAATAGAATAGTTCCTGAAACTGACAAGCTGTGTTTCCTGCAAACTGACCCATCCGTTGGAACAGATAGAAATCACATCGAATTCCTGTCCATAATAACCAAAGGTAAAGGGCAGGTCCATAGTTATTGTTTCGTCATCATCTAACCAGGTTTCTATTCCCTGGCCTCCGTTTTGCGGGTCGATATCTATCCAGTTGTACACCGGCGCATGATACTTGTCATTGCTGTCATAAGCAAAATAGCCATAGCTGCATGGGCCTGTTGGCGCGGTATTAGTCACTTCTCCCAGCGTAATGTGGAAATGACTAACGGTCGACAGTTCGTCCTCATCCTCGAAATCGAGTTGAAAATACACCTGTCTGCCTACATAAGCATCAGCGGCAGCGGTTGCCGTAAATGCCGCTTCAATCTGCTCTCCGACTCCAATATTTCCCAGTTCGAATGGTTCTTCCTGCACGGTAACGGCATTGCTTCCGGCGGTTATTTCTGCAATGATGTTGCGGGCATCGACTTCGCCTCTATTGGTTAATTTGATTTTGATTGATGCTGTTTCGCCGGGATCGAGAATATCGTTTTCAGAAATAATCTGATAATCATCAACGGTAATCATTATCCCGCCCAAGATTGTTTGGATTTTGGCACTATTCTCGCAGGGGCTTATGTTTACAGCAAACTGGAGGGGAGTCTGCCTTGGTGTATGGGATGCTACCTCGAAGGTAAAACTACCCTGGGCAGTATCATTTGCAGCGATGTCCCCGAAGTTATGCTCATCTTCTACTATATCAACATACTCTTCATTAAAAGTTGTGAAGCCGGCAGCAGCGTTTGTGATTTCTTGGTCACTAAAGTTCTTAACTGCAATGTTCATGGTAATCAGTTTGCCGGGTACAACTTTGCCCGTATCAAAGTCATAACTTGTCATAACCACACCTTCAGCAGGCAGCACTTCTATATGCTGCTGAACGGGCAGATAGTTTTCAGCAGTTACGGTGATTAGGATATCCCGTTCATCTTCGGCCGATAAAGGGATAAAAACATTTTCGCTGTCTATTCTAAAAGTCTTATAGTTTTGCTCGTCCCTTGTCACAGTCGCATATCCGCCTTTCATACCCGGAGCAGCAAACTGTAAATGCGATGATGCTGCAGAAATCCTGGCAGGGATATCCAAATCAGGTTCCTCGGGAGCTAATACCCACAGGTTCAGCGAGGGGTCGGAAAGAGTATTGTAAATATGAAAAATAATTTTCAACCCATTGTCCAGTACCATTATCATTAGGAAAATTGCGGTAAAGCTCCATTATTGCTCTCAACGAAGCTGAGCCGGGTGTTCTTATCCCTTCTCTCAGAATCCCATTATAATATGCTAAAGAAAACATCTGACCATACATTGAGGATGTGTAAATATCGGACGGCCCTAAGAAAGAAACTGCGCCGTTAGTCTGGCCGGGAGTTCCTTGTCTCATCCAGTATTCACCGAAACAGGGATTAATAGACGTATTGGCAAAATCACCTGTTTGGCTTACGAAGGATGTTACATAGGGCGTCATCTTCATACTTTGCACTTCACTCAGATCAGAGATATGAAACCTGGGATAATGCCAGCCGTTGGCATCTCCCCAGGTAAAGGCCGAAACTAACTGCACCCCTTCATTGAGCGCATCAATAATTTCTTGCCTTCCACTTCCGCCGTCTCCAATATTCCAGAAGATTTCAGTTACCTCATACCCTGCCTCTTCCAGCATCATTGATATCCTGGAGAAGATGCTCTTAGGGTTGACAGGCGGCGGAAGAGCTGCACTATAACTACCTCCTACGACCAATGCTCTCTCCATCCAGTCACTGTTATGGATAAATGGCTCTTTCTCATATTGGATAATTTTGTTGGTGATTGTTTTCTGTTCATCGACCGTTGCCGCCGATATCCTGCCGACCAGCATCTCGGGGAAATAGTCATCACCCTCAATAAGTCCGTAGGGTAAGTCTGATGTAGCGTGTTGAGGGCCGTAATAAAAGGGCGGAATATTGTCCGAACACCCAATTAGAAGCAGATAGTCAGGTTTGTTTTCAGCCTGATTATAAAAATTGTCAATATAGTCTTTGATTTCTTGACAAGTTGCATTTATGGCAATGTCACTTTTGTTTACAGTTGTAACTTCAAATCCTTTCTGACGCTTCCATTTGACAAAAGGCGTGAGAGTATCTGCAAAATCATCTGCCGTTACCATCAGCATAGCCTCCTGCTTGGAAGGCAAATTAGCTAAATAAGAATCCCGAAAGTTATCGGCTAAGGCCTGATAAGAGTGATTGAACGCCGGTGATATGCCGCCGGGCATCTCTTTAGTACCTGTTCCGGTAATAGTAAAATCGGCTGATTCTATGACACTTATCAGATCGCCTTCTTCTGCCGTTAATTCTGTCTTAATCGTGAAACCGTACATTTCCCTGAACACAAAGCTGTCGGTGGTATGAACCCTTCCTAATCGCCCTTTAGTTAACTCCGACTTATCCGATAACAAGTCAGACCCCGATATGAACAACTCTTCTTGCACCCTACCGCTTAGATTGTCATATAATACAATTTTTAGTTCTTTGATATGTATCTCCACATCTTCCGCCAACAGGGCGACAGTATGAGATACGCCCCTACTATCAATGCCACCGTCTTCAATTAAAGAGTTAATATCTGTGTTAATTCTGATATTTACTGAATTAGAAGACAAGGGCACAACTTCTTGCTGTATTCCATAAAAACTTGATACCATCAGTATCATCAGCACCGGAAAATAAATCTTTTTCATAACTCCTCCCTGTAGTTATGTTTTTTCCTGTTTCACACTTTCGCTTATCATAAAATGGATTAATATAGTAAAGATAAGCCACATAAATTAATTAAGCAATTTATGTTCCATAAAAATAATTATTAAAGATAAAACATTACTAAATATTGCTCCTTCTTGACTCACCCGGAATATAAGTAATATGCCGCCTCCCTAAGCCCAAACGCGGACCAGCCGGAACCAAGAAAAATCCCCCTGACCACTAAACTCCTCTCTGCTGTGTACAGGGTAAAGAGGATAGTG
>PWNZ01000007.1 GCA_003564135.1 Candidatus Cloacimonadota bacterium | reverse complement strand
GATAATAAAGGCTATCAAATTGAGCCATTATATTCGGAGTTGATATCATACGAGAAGGAGTTGTATAATATTGCCTATAAGTTAGATCAAATCACCAAGGACATAGCCGAACGTTCGCAAGGGAAAGGAGTATATTTATTTGACCGTGGGTTTGACAGAAGAAAGTTTATTGAAACAATCAACAAGAAACACTTGAACTACGTCATTCGCTCAACCGGTAAGAGAAACCTTATAATCGATGACCAAGAAGTTAGTTTTGATTCAGTCGTTAAATCAATGAAGCTTAAGAACAGGATGAATATTGAAGGACAAGAGATTAAGTGTGCAATAAGACAGGTTGAGCTACGCACAGATCCTCATCCTAAGAAAAAACCAAATAAAGTTAAGCTATGGCTGGTCTCTGACCGTTTCCATAAGCATAACGATGATAAGTCAGGTCGTTTCTACTTCCTATGCAACTTCTCAGGACAACCTCACCTGACAGAAAAACAGATTATGCAAAAGGCTATCCGTATGTATAGAAAACGATGGAAAATTGAAGAGGTTCATCGTCACGTAAAAGTTGAATACAAATGGGAAGACATGCAGCTATCCAGTTATTCAAGACTGAGGAATATGAACCTGATACTGCTGATAGCTTTATCATTCCTCTATTCTTTGAAAAGATTCGTTGAGCACTTCGCTGTGGCATTCCCTAATATCTTCAAATACTCTAACACAACCATGGACAAAATATACCGATTTGTTTACTATAAGCTATCTAACCTTGTAAGAACATGTTTTGCTTCTGTATTTATTAAGCGATCAAGTTAATCGGCAGTCTTATAATACAGGTCCGGAAGGTTGATGCTGCCAATCTGAGTGAATGAGTATAATTACCGGATGAACCGACTGAAGGGAGCTCACCGGACGAAGGACGGCAATCCAGCGTTCCATTAATCTGTGTTAAGAAAAAATTAAACATAATAAATAGTGAGGAGAATTGTGATAAAGAAGATTAAAATAACCGAGATAAAACACGTTGCCAAGCTGTATGAAATGGCGAGAAGACCACAGTTTCCCAAAAGTATTGAGAAGCTGTTGACTCCTACATTGAAAAACTACCTCAAAGCCGATGACGATCATCAGAATCTGGTGATAATGACAAAATGGCTGACCGGGAAAACCGAAAAATTTGTCTTTCAGATGTCTAACGGTTCTCAGCAGATTAAGCTCTACGAGCCGGAAAGATATAAAAACAATATCCTGACTCCTCTGAGGTTTCGGTCAAGAATGATAGTCCATCTTGCTGCACAATATCCTCATCCTCTGCTCAATGACAAGGTCAAAGAGTTGCATAGAACCTACCCTTATTATCTTTTGAATCAAGAACCTGTCAATCTGCGGCTGTTGAACTTTCACTTCGAACGGATCATCAAAGAGGATAATGAAATAAAAATCTATCGCCAAATATCAGACGGTGGACCTGATCAGGAAACAGACATCCTCATCAAAACGATTACCTACAAACCGAAAAAGAGCGTAAAATTTGTATATGAAGGTCAAGACCAACAGCATTATTATGCAGTTAATACCAGAAACGGCGAACTATTAAATATCTTGCACTTCATCTGGCAGGATGAACTGCCTGAAATAAAGCAAAATAAGTGATCAAACAAGAAATTTACCAAAAGCAGAGGTCGATATTATGAAAGCGGAATACAGAAGGTCAATGAGATTCGCCTCCGGAAAGATGGGCAAATTCGTACACATCAAATACAAAAAGGGAGGGCAGGTCGTTATCAGAAGATTGGTTAAGCCGAAACCGGGTGAACATAATCAGCTATTTGGAAAGGTTAAAAAGAATATCGCTGTAATCTGGAGTCAATGTTCGGAAGGCTTTAAGGATGATCTGAAAAATTACTCTATCCGGCGAAAGGAATTCTATTCAGCAGAAGATATCCCGCCACCCACTAATTATGCACATTTCATCAGATTCTTATACAACTGCCAAAAAGATAATCCCGAAATAGATTTGGCTGACGTCTCCAAAGAAGAGTTGGAAACCGCCGGCATTCCCACCAATGTAGCGGATACAATGAGAAGAGGGATTTTGGCTTATTTTGCCTAAATGACTTGCCGAGGAGATATAATATGGCTCAGAAGCTGCTCCCTTGCCGCCGCTGTATTGTGAATACAGTGCAGCAAATAAAAACAACATCGCTAACCCTACTACTAATCTCTTCATATTAATACCTCCTTTTAATCAGTAATCCTTAGTGAAATAAAGAACGCTTACTGCGCTCCTTGTCAAGCTCGGTGAGCTTCGCTTCGGTTCACAGAGCATCCCTGCTCTGATTTTTCCCAGACCTGTACCCGGTGAAGTAAAAAAACGACTTCACAGGTTAAAAAGGTCTGAACACTGTATTTTTAATCATTCCCTTGTCTGTCTTCACCGTTCATTGTTCCTTCTTCATTGTTCACCGTTCCTTCTTCATTGCCGAAGGCCCTTTGCTCTTAGCCCTTCGCCATAAAATCCACGCGCAGCGTCTGCTCTCCTCACTTCAATCAGGTTAATCAGGTTTATCAGGTCATCAGAGTTCTATTCTCCTAATTTACTAATCTACTAATCTACTATTTAACTAATCTACTAATTTACTAATCAACTACTTAATAAACGTCGCTCTGCCTGTAGCAACCAGTTCATCATTGAAGTGTAGGTTATACATATAGAAGCCGGTGGCGACATATCTGCCTCGTTCATCTTTGCCGTCCCAGAAGACATTGTATTCGCCTTTGGTGATATAGGCATCAAAGACCCGTCTCACAAACTGCCCCTTAACGTTATATATCTCGATTACCACTTCGCCCGATTCAGGGGCTTCAAAGGCAATAGTCGTTCCCGTGCTGCTGCGTGTTTGTCCTGCCTGCCTGTCGGAATGCAGATATGTAACAGGATTAGGGAAATTTCGCAGATTAAACTCTCCGTCTCTCAGTCTCTCTGTCACTCCCTCTCTCTCTTCATCCTCGATGCTCGTCGTTGGTTTATAATATTGATAAGCGCCCATATCGATCTTACCATCAACTATCCTGGGATTACCCGCTATATCATACTCCGGAAACTCAAAGTCAGGTATATCCAATGTCCCCGCTCCGCGCGCCGGTGAATCTTCAGACAGCATATAGGGATAGCGGTTTTTATCCCCAAACTCATTATATTTACCGGCAAACAGCGGGTCATCATCAATATTACCCTCGCCCCAATTTACTATACTACCCACATCATAAATCTCAGTTATTCCGTCTCTGCCGTTTTCTATCAAAGAATGGGAAACATTGATAACATCGGGACCGCCTCCATGGCTCGGATGCCGGCTGAAATACATCTGATAGTCACCTCCGTTATCGTAAAAGATACTGTTATAAACGGATAATTCCGGACTATAATAGTTACCCATAGATATAGCTGCCGGATTATCAACATTATAAACCCTGTTGCCCACTACTGTGGTATTAACAAGACGTACTTTGGCATCTATATAAAAAAGTGCTCCGTAACCCCAATGACCATGGGGATAAATGGCATTATCTGTTATTTCCAGATTGACAAATGTAGCATGATAAGAATCAGGAGGTCTTCCGGTACCCTTAATATAAATCCTCGAAGGTCCATCCGGTGAATAATTATCACGAAAACGTATATTTTCAGCATACATAGTCTGACCACTCTCCATTCTATGGGCGGTAAACAAAGCTTCACCCCATCCATCAGTGGTTATGTCGTTGTTGTATATACAGATATTTCTGAGGGTGAAGTTATCACAAGCTTCAAAAGTTATGAAATTAAATCCCCTTCTTTCACGAGGTGACCCGCTGTTGGTGAAATCAACATTTTCCAGAGTAAAATTGTTCACAGATCGGTAAAATAGTGCACCATATCTATGACTACCTTTATGCCCTCTGGTAATCGTTAAGTTCTTGACCGTAAAGTTGGCGAGAACGTTGTGAAGATCATCAGGGCTAATTCTTGCATGTACCAATGAATATTTATCCTCTCCGTCGAGGATAGTGGATTCTCTTTCTGCTCCAACGATATCGACATTATTCCTCATACCCAAGGGAAAAAGTTGATTGTTTAAAGAGT
>PWNZ01000249.1 GCA_003564135.1 Candidatus Cloacimonadota bacterium | reverse complement strand
ATGTGAGACGGAGGTTCTTTCAATATGATTTATAGCTTCCTTGCTATTCCCCAATCTCCACCACAATTTTTCCCCGATGCCTGCCCTCGCCCAAATATTGAATCAACTCGGGGATTTTATCAAAACCGTAGGGGCCGTCAACCTCAGGTTTTATTTGTCCCTTTTCCACTAGTTCAGAAAGCTGGCCTAAGCCTTTATTGGGCTTGTGAAAGAGTACGCTCAGCTTTTTTCCGGTAAAAAGGGATATGAGCGGACCCAACAAAGCTATTTCGAGCAATCTGTTCATCGATCCTCCAACGGTGATATACGTGCCATTCTTTTTGAGGGCTCGCGCGTATTTAAATAAGGATCTGTTGGATTTTGTATCGAGGATGAGGTCGTATTTTTCACCGGTAGCGGTAAAGTCCACTTTTTTATAATCCAGCACGCTGTCATATCCCAGCGATTTCATCAAATCCTGTTTTTGGTCGCTGTCAACTCCGGTTATCTCCAGCTCATAGGATTTCAGGATTTGAATGCTCAGGGTCCCAACACCGCCTCCCGCCCCATTGATAAGGACGCGCTGTCCGGATTTTACCTTTCCCTTTTCCACCAGTCCCTGAAGAGCGAGTAATCCGGCATGGGGCAGGGCAGAGGCCTCATTGTGACTGATAATGGAAGGTTTTTTGGAGGGTATTTCTTCCGGTACGCAGACGTACTCGGCAAATCCACCAAAGCCGCATTCCGACAAATCGCAGTATATCTCATCACCGACTTTAAAGGAACTCACACGAGCGCCCACCGCTTCGATTGTTCCCGAAATGTCCACCCCGGGAATATTTATTTTTGGCTTTTTCAGGCCGAAAAACAAACGAATCACAAAGGGTTTGCCCCGGACCAACCCCCAGTCAAAATCATTGATGGATGCAGAGTGAATGTTCACCAGTACTTCCCCGTCCTTCGGAACCGGTTTTTCAACTTCCCCAATCTCGAGCAAATTCGGCAATCCGTATTTCTTTAGTATGATGGCTTTCATTAGCTGTGGCGTGGTTTAGAGACAAATTTAACAAACAAAACCTGAAGCAGAGGAGAATTCAGTGGGATTTTCCGAGTGAGCTGGTAGAAGTAATAGCTTACAGCCAGTATGGTAAAACGTACTTTTTTATATTTCGATTGATATATTTACCTTTCCTCCGAGTCCTTTTTCAACGATGTCAAATAAGGTTTTTAAAGTCAGGTTACTACTATTATTTTCTACTCGTGATATATAAGTCCGTTTTTTGTCAATCAGATTGCCAAGTTGCTCTTGAGTCAGATTTTTTTCTTTACGTGCATTACGTAAAAGAAGTCCTATCTTAAAAGATTCAAAGTCTCTTTCAAGCTCATCTCTTCGTTCAGTACCTTTTTTTCCGTAAACGGTATCTTTTATGTCTTTCCAACTTTTAGTTTCCATTTTCTTTGTTTAGCAGTTGTCAAGTAACCCTTGACAACTGATTTTTCGTCCAATTTTCTTTCTTCTATATTATTGATAATGTGAAGACTATTGTTCTGTCTGGTCGTGTTAAACAGTTTTTCCGGTAGCTGAAGCTACTTTTCCGGTGGCTGAGGTTATATACCCGGTGGCTGAGGTGGTCCCTGAGCATTTTGTCGAAGGGCTCTCGAAGCCCCGGAAATTCACCCCATAACCACTTCATTAATGTTTCCCAATCTCAACCACAGTCTTCCCAAATGCCATCCCTCACCGAAATACTGAATCAATTCGGGGATTTTATCAAAACCATAGCAGCCGTTGTTTTCCTCCTGGCATTGTTACGGTTTATTATTTTCTCAGAGCTTCAGGGTCAAATTCAATTTCGCTCCCAGTGCATTAAAAATCCGCATTACCGTTTCAAAAGTCACATTTCCGGTACTGTTTTCCAATCTTGAAATTTGAGCTTTTTTAACCCCGACCAATTCCCCCAATTGTTTCTGTGTCAATTTTTTCTGGCAGTTTTTATCATATCGCCTATGAGTTTAAGTTTAAGCTCAAATTCATATTCGTCTCTTTCTTGAGTCCCTTTCTTTCCGATTAAAAGGTCTTCTGCTTCGTCTAATTTGTAACTTTTCATCTGTTTGGTCCTGTATTCTAACTGTGACTCAAAAATAGAAAAAGTTTCGTTAAATGTAAACAATCTTTCGAATTTCAAATGGTTTGCCCCTTGCTTTCTCAGTGCTGTCAGAAACCTTTCAAATTTCGAATTTCATCAGCTAAAACAGGAAAGTTCTTTTGAATTATTCCCAACAACATTTCCGGTTCAACTGAGTCATAAGCGTGTGAAATAAAATTTCTTTATCCAATGATGTTTTTAAAAGCTGAAATTTGGACATTAGGGTTGACCTCAATCATTTTTCGGATGGCCTCTCCGATAATCTCTAAATCCCTCTCAACTGCCCGTTGCAAGATGATATCATCGGAAAAATTGTTGAAGTTGTTTTGAGCTTTCTCTTTAATAGACTCGATCTCCTCAATAACGCTTTCAATATCCACCAGGATGTATTTGAGAAGTTTAGGCTGCATACAAATCTACTTTTGACCGGTAAATCTCTTCTTTTAGAATTGGGTTCTTCAGTGATTTACTAGAAACAAGATCTACTTTTCTAGTTAAAATATCTTGAAGCTGCTCTAACAAAGAAAAGTAGTTGTCGGCATAATCCAAAACATCAATATCATCAGAAAACTCAACAAGCAAATCGATATCGCTGTCTTCATGCATGGCATTTTTTGCAGCTGATCCAAATAAGGAAATAGCCTCCACATGATGTTGCTTGCACGCTGATATTATTTCGTCAAGTTTAATTTGAATCAATTCATTCATAATTCCAAAGATAAATAAAATTTCGGATAATACTCAGCTCTGCTTAATGTCGAAGCTGAGAGACGTGGGGCTTTTCGAAGCGCATTGAGCCTACCCCTGACCAACCCCAAATGCTAAACTTGAGAAAAGCTTTTATTTTCGTAACTGCTTAAATCTTTTGTTTTATGCTCAACAGAATTTAAGTCGCTCATATAAGAGTCTTTGTCTTTAAGTTCGAAAATGGGAAACTTATTAATCTTTAAAGCAATTTGAACAATTTTTTCAATACTAAAATTAATTTCTCCATCATTTAAAATTTGGGAAACTCTGCCTTTTGATATTCCAAGACGAGTTGCTAACTCAGTTCTGTTAATATCGTTTTCTTCCATATATTCCAAAATGGCATTATAGAGCAGGCTATTAATACCTTCAACCCAATAAGATGGCTGATTTAAAATTTTTTCGCGTATCCTATCTCTGTTTCTCATGAGTGTATTCTTTTATTATTTTTAAAATCGATTTTATGTCTTTGGCTTGATTGTCTTTTAATCCTCCGGTTATTATCACTCTGCCGGTTTTTTCTTCGTGAAAAAGATATACTCTAATTACACCTGATTTAGCTTCATAAACTTTACAATTTAGATTATGGCTTTTAATCTCTCTGAATTTGGTTTTGGGATATCGTTTGAGATTAGATGTATCTTCGATAATTCTAATTGCTCCAGCCAACTTGTCAAATAAATTCCCATTTTTTTCAATTTCATCAACGAACGGTTTAAAAAGACTTTTTCCATTTTTATGTAATTCATAAACACTAATTCTTGTCGTGCTTATAATATACGGGGACAAATTTAGGGAAAATTTCTTCAAAATGTTTAGGTATAACTAAATTATTAATAATTTATTATTACAGCTTCAATTTTATTTCCATTGACCAAGGCATATTTCATTGACAATTGATTTTAATTTTTCTTTTTAATTGGAGCGAGTAAAAGGTAAAATACCCAGGCAAACCAAGAGATGAAAAGTACAGCGATAATCCAGGCCAACTTTTCGCTTCCCGTGGTTTTTCCGGAAAACAAGATCGATATTAAAGGTATTAGCCAAATAATTAAAAAAACAATCAACAATAATGTTGCTTCTGATGAATCTCCCATTTTCATTCTACTTTTTCATCTGTTTAAAATTTTTTGCTTGCATAAAATATGCAAAAAATTTGAATACATTCAGGAACTCGCATGCAACTTATTTTAATCATTCACCTTCGTGAAATTTTTGATTAAAAAAGTTCATGCTCGTTTCATTCTTAAAAAAATGCACTCAATACGGTGGTGAAATCGGTTTCAGAACTTCCTTTGTTAGATGCAGAGAAGTTTCCATCATATAT
>PWNZ01000035.1 GCA_003564135.1 Candidatus Cloacimonadota bacterium | reverse complement strand
TGCCAGTATATCATCGCCCTGCCTGATAGTAACCCAGGCGTTTTCTACTGGTTCGTCATTCTCATCAGTAATTATGAAGTGAGAACTGTTGCTTCCGGCAGGAACTTCGTCATCATAAGAGACATTCAAGGGTTTAGGCACTTCTCGCCAGACATACATTGAAGGATCGCCGATCAAATTTGACCAATGGATATGGCGTTGCATAGGAGAAACACCACTATTGCTATATACATTCCATAAATGCAGCTTAGCTCTGACTAATGCTTCTCCCATAGTATGGAGGTCTTCGGTAAATATGCCGTGAAAAATAGCTGCTGTAATAGCGTTGTTTTGGGCTGTGTTCGTACCCCCGGTAAACATACCGATAGCTGTTATTGCTCCTTTTGGCTCATTAGGTGCTCCCAGGTTTACAGCATTAACAGCGTGATTGGATGCTGAATTATTTAGTGTTCCGCAGGTTATAAAGGTGCCGTTTATCAGCCTATAGCCATTGTTGAGAGCATTGGCGTTAGGAGTCCATCCCGACATTCCGATATAACCTCGGTAAATAAAGAATGAACTACCACTGTTAATACCGTTATTGATCTGGGTTGAGAATGGTGTTGATTCTCCTACGCTATAGTGTTCATCAAAGGTTTTACGGTCACTATATGTTGACATTACATCAACTACATATTTCCCCATATTTAACGAAGATGCATATCTGTCTCCAATTATTAGAGCATTATTAAGCCATTCCGTATTGGCCGTATAAGGCTCTTTTTCATAGCCGCGAATCTTATTCCATACAGTAGCTAATTGTGCCTGATTGCCCGCCGGTATTCGGCCTAAGATAATATCAGGCAAAATGTCATTACCCTCAAGTAATGTATATGGATGATCGCCGGTTTCTGCATAGACCGTATGAGTAGGTATTTCAGGGAAGCCGCCTATTAACATCACATACTCCGGCCTTACTTCCCAGTTATCATAGGCGTTTTGCAGATAGTTTATGATTGCGGGCATTGTGTTCATGCCGGCAGTACTGGTAGTAGTAACTTTATACCCTTTATTACTTTTCCATTCAGTTATTTGGTCTACTATGGGAACATAAGCGTCACTGTCGTGGTAGATCATAACTATGTGCGGTGTTTGAAACTCTTGTCTGGTTCCGCCAGAATTCCTAAATTGACCATAATTGATCACACTTCGTTCGAAAATTCTGGCAAAAGCTCGAGAGCGGCGATGGCTATCATTATGAAGTTCGTTATCTCCAACTTGAGATTGGTCATAGCTGACCTTTATTTTGAGTTTTTTTGCAATTTGCAAATTGCCCGTCACAGGATTGTATGAAAATGGGTTAACGGTGATATTTATGAGTCTTTCATCTCTCATTATTGCAGGTTGACCGTATGTAATGAGGTCATGTTGGTAAAAACCATCCTTCGAATACAAATCGTGATTTTTTTGAAAGCCAATATCTGGATCTATTTCCAAATTATAACCTTGAGAGGGAAAGAGGTTAATATCTTTCAGTAGTTGATGATCAATATTGTAGGGTTGATTGATAATGGCATTTCCTGTTGAAGGTATTGAGAGCATGACAGAAAATGAGAGTAGTTCCGGTAACCCTTCTTCGGCGATAATACCTGCTTCCGGATGGTACAGTCTGTAATATTTTACGCCATCAACATCTATAGCTGACAATTCATAGTCTTCTAAATTAAATTTAAGTTCCGTAAAATCATCGCCATAGCTGATGATTTCGAAGGAACTATTCATGGCTGCCAACGGCATTGCCGTTAGTATTGATATTGCTAACGCAAGCAAGCCCCAGCAGATAATCCGATTAGTTTGTTTCATATAAACCTCCGTTGAAGATAATTTATCATGGTTGTCCTTATCTGTAAAGAAATTTTTGTTCCAATGCATGGCTGATTATTGTTGCTCGGTCAGACAATCGTGATGAGATGCAGTCTGGATAAGAGTTTGATCTAAAATTCGAGAGACTGTTTTTATTTGCTGCCAGCATTGCAAACACTTTAACTGTGGCTGGGTCTACTTATTGCAGCATGATGCAAATTGCTTACTTACTGAGCTTAATAATAAAAAAAAGAGTCAGAGCAGCTGTATTATATCCCGCTCTAACTCTTTATTGAAAAAACACTGAATTCAACAGCTTTTTGATTGCTTTATTTAAGCATAAGCATTTTACCGTTCAATATTTCACTTTCAGTTTCAATTCGGTAATAATATATACCACTGGTGACTTCGTTTCCGTTTTTATCTGTACCGTTCCAGACAGCATTATGTTTTCCAGCTTGATGATAGTTGGTTACAATAGTGTTGATATTTTGTCCTTTGGTATTGTAGATATCGATATGAACGAATCCATCTTGTTGCAAGCTATAATAGATTGTTGTTTCGGGATTAAAAGGGTTGGGATAGTTACCGGCTGTTATGTTATGTGGTTGAATCATATCGTTTTCAACATTAGACCCGCCGACACTATAAACTGTGAACGAATCTAACAAGAAGATAAAGGTGTCATCGGAACCACATTGGATAGCTATATAAACCTCTTCATTGTCAAAGTTTGATAGATCTACATTGAATTCTGTCCATTGTGCAGGTGCTTGCTCGTATCCTTCAACCGGATGAACGATCTGAAAGCTGCCGGGATCAGGTTGGGTTCTGGAAACTCCAACTCTAAACTCTTCATACCCGAAATATGGGTTATAAGTGCGGGCAAAAAATGATAGCGAGGAATTGTCACCAAGTAGAATCTGGGGAGAGATAAGCCAATTATCATTCCTGTTGTCGATCGAAGAGAAGGATGCTGCCATCTTGGTTCCGCTGTGAGGTTCGGCTTCTAATTCAGGAGTAACTTCAGAAGGGTTGAATATCATAAAAGCCATTGGTTGTCCCATATTGGGGAAATTATGGTTTTCAAAGCCCCAAGTGTCCGAACCATCCATGTCAATAGTTGTCCATGGTGGGAAGTTGAGCACAAAATCGGGATATGAAGAAAAGTTATCAAAAAAGACAACTTCGAGATCAGCTATTATTTCGACTTTAACCTCATTACTAGGTTCCGACTCATCTTCTTCGTAAAGAGCTGTTACATAGTAGGTGTATTCTCCATCTTCTAAGTTCTCATCTAAGTAGGTTGTTGAATCGGGACTCTCAATTTCAGAGATAACTTCACCGTTTCTGTACACATTATATCCAATAGGTTGCTCGAAGTTAAATAATGCTCTTTCGTTGTTGGCCTGAATTCTTTTTAGACGAGGTGCTGATACGGTTGCAGGTTTAGTACTTCTTGCCGGTGGTGTTGCTCTAACTAATAGATCAATCAGGAAATCACCGTCTGTTTCATCTTCAAAATGATATCCTTCCTCATCAATAGTAATAATCATAGAGTTACCATGCATATCATGGTCCATATCTAACACGGGATATGCATCATCGGATTCGTAACCTCTGGGTAATAAGAAAATGCCGATCAAATCACCGGTAGGTATAGTGCTGTCTAAAGAGAGGTCTCTTTCCCATCCGTCGTTAAGTGTCGTTTGGCTTGATATTGTTTTAAGAAGTTCTCCGGTTTCCCAGTTTACAGCGATAATTTCATAGTCCCATTCGCCCTCTAAGTTCCAGTCTGAATGCCTAAAGTCAACGAATTCTAAAGTTACGTCTTCATACTCACTAAGATCAAACACTGTCCCATATCCTTCGGTCATTAGTTGAACAAATCCATCGTGGGGGTTGCCCGAATGATAAGCAATACGAATCAGATCAGTCGGCCTGTCCCAATTCAGACTGATATTTACATTATCAATGATACGAGCAGTCAGGTTAGTCGGTGGTATTATATTTCTTGTTCCGTATCTGCTATCAATATCCTCAGATATTGCTCTAGCATCAAGATATTGTTCAAATTCAGGTAGTTCGCTTCTTTGTCTCCTTCCAGATTGGTTAGATGCGGCCAAAAAAGATGACAGCAGCAACATACAAGTCGTGACAAAGTAAAAAGTTGTCCTCGTAAGTCTCTTCATTTTATTTCTCCTTAGCTTAATAATTGGTTTTCATCAAGAATTTTATTCTCAGGTAAAGATTGGGACAGTGTTGTCAAGCAAATTCCTCAACAAAATCAGAGGCCTCTGGTGTGTCTTTGGTATCTGTTTCGCTCTGAAGTGAGGTCGTCCGGTACATTCATCCTTTTTATGTTAGTCGTCATTCTCCTGATTCTATGTTGATTAATTTCCGGTCTGTAGTGTTCATTGTTTGATAGAGCATTTGTAGAGATCATTCTTTCGAGTAAAGAGATCATTCCATGAGGGTTGTATCCTGCTCGAATTACGTAGATCATCCCTAAAAGATCTGCCTCTTCCTCATAATCGTCTAATCTACCTTCAATTAACCGTTCATAAATCGAGAATGAGAGATCTTCTAATTCTTCAATTAGCTCTCTAGTTTCTTGTGATACTGCGTCAGGACGTTGCTCTTCGAAAAAACTGTCCATCTCGGCAAAAGCATCGTCAGCGGCTATTTGATGCCGTCTTTCCTCAAGTTCAATTAACCCGTGAAAACGTGCCACATGCGCTATTTCATGGCCTAAAACGACTGCTAATTCGGCTTCATTGTCTATCAAGCGGAGCATTCCTGTAGTAATAAAGATTATTCCGGCAGGAGTAGCGTAAGCGTTAGGGTTTTCTAGGTCGAGGACAAAAAACTTAAAAGTTTTATCGTATACATCACTGGCTTCGACAACTAGGTTTCCGACCTGATTGATATATTCATGAAGTGGAGGATTTCGGTAAAGACCTATGGATGCAATTCTGGCGGCAATGCCGAGCCCCAAGCCTTCTTCAGAAAGAGTGTAGTATGAAGGGGCATCAGATTGTGGGATACTTACCCCTCGTCTGATACGACGGATATTTATACCTCTATGTGTTGAGCGTTTAAAGTCTCGGTATGCACGTGAATCCATCTGGTAAGTAAAGGCGAGTTCTAAGAATGAAGGGTCCCCTTGAAATGTTTCTGCAAATCTTTCAGCAAAACCTCTGATGCCGGCCGACATTGCATGTTGTGACGCTTGTGTATCCATTGCTCCGAACTCCATGCTTGCTAAAGGATCGTTTCGTTTAGGTGTTCTAACTGTCATCCGGGGAGCTAGATAGCCTTCTAGATTTTGATAACTAACTTTATACCACCCTTCTTCATCTGAAATTTTTCCCACACTTGTTCCGATCGGTAGTTCAGCTACTATATCGTAGAATGAACCGGGTCCTTCTCTTAGGACAGCTCTTTCGCGCTCAACAGTCAATTGTCTTCCGTGTAGTGGTGTAATCGGTAGTGATAAAAGTACTGAAATAATAATTACATTGAGGCTCAAGCCCCACCAAAGATATTTCTTCTTCATTTAACCTCCCATATATATATGCCGTTCCAGTCTTCAGGTCTATTTTGTTTTAGATTGAGACATCGGTCAAGCATTATTTTAGCGACTTGATCATTGGTTGGTTCGCCGGCCAACTTTTTGAAGATAGCTACGGCTTTATCCCACTCACCTTGACGATAAAGATTTAATGCTTCGACATAATCATCAATCCATGAGTATTGACATTTATCGGTGTCAGCAAAATCCAAGAGTTCGTATATTTTTGTGCTCTTGTGTTTCCCTTTAACTTTCATCGAGTCAAGCTCACGGCAGATGAATCTATCTTTTATGCTTTCATAGGTGAATTCACTAATTATGATGTCGGTTTTGTAGTATTTGTTGATACTTTCCAGGCGTGCCGCTAGATTAACAGCGTCTCCAATAACGGTATAATCAACCCTTCTGGTTGATCCCATATTACCGGCAACTACCGGTCCTGTATTAACCCCTATCCGCGTATTAGTATGGAATAATATTGAATAGTCGTCTATTTGTTCTCTTTTTTTTGCGTAGTCTCGCCATCGATTTTTATCTATTAAGGCAGCTTTACAAGCATTATAGGCGTGATCAGTGGTTGCTAAAGGTGCACCGAAAACTGCCATCAGACCGTCACCCATAAACTTGTCTAACATGCCCTCATTGTCGAGGATTGTTCCGGTAAGCGTTTCGAAGTACCGATTTAACAGCGCAATTAGTTTTTTTGGATCGGTTTTTTCCGAAAAATTGGTGAAATTATAGATATCGGTGAAGATCATGGTAGCTTCGAACTCTTTACCTTCGAGGTCAACTAATTCGGGATCATTTATCAGCTGTTCTATGATTTCAGGGTGTAAATAGCGGCTAAATGCCTTCTTGATCTCTTTTTTTGATTTACCTTCGCTAAAGTAGCTGCTGGTCGTGATATACATATATGAGATTATCAAAGTAGTCAACGGCGAAACGATCTCAAACTGCAAGCGCACAGAAGACCATAAGACAATAGGTGCCATAAAAACTATTAGCGTTAAGATTATTATTAAAATATTACCTGCCCGCAAGGGATTATAAATAAACAGCGCCATCAAAACAAAAGAAATGACGATAAGGTATCCGAAACTAAGCAAAGGTGACGGCAGGGAAATGAAATCGGCATTTAGAAAATTATTAAGGACAGTACCCCATATTTCCATACCCGGATGTACTTGTGAAACTGGCGTTGTTTTCAAATCGTAAAGACCGGGAGCGGTAGCACCGATGATTACATGTTTGTCTTTGAAAGTATCAGGTGGCAGGACAGGAGTTACGCCTTGGCTGTATTGGATATAAGATTGAATGATAGAGCGGAACGGATAATAGGTGAAAAAACCTCCGGGGCCATCTTTCCCATGCCAGTTTATCAAGTAATATCCATGATCATCTATGGGCAACCTTTTATCGTTGAAGTGCCATGTTTGGTCTCTTAGTTCGAATTGATGTGGTGAAAAGTTAACTTCATCGGTGAAAAGAGCGCTCATTGCCAATTGTGGTACTATCTGTCCGGCAACATTATGAAACAGAGGGACACGTCTGATAATTCCATCACTGTCTGGGGTGATATTTACCGTTCCTGTGAAAACAGTACTTCCGGCGAAAATATCTAACGGAAGAGCTATACCATCTGCAGATGGTAGCCGGTCTCTGATTTGTTCGTCAAGATCGACACTTATCCTTGTTAATGTTTCCGGTATGTCGGTGTATTCCGGTAACAGCATTGCGGCTAAAACAGCTTTCCCATAGCTTCCGATAGTCTCGGCAAATTTGCTGTCATGATAATCGGAATGATAGTCCGGATCAAAAAACATGATATCAAAAATAACACTTTTTGCTTCGGAAGCTGCGAAGTACTCAAGTGCTACTGCATAATATTCTCTTGGCCAGGGCCAATAGACGTTGTTACGAGCAAAATGATTAAGGCTGCTTTCATCAATAGCTACTATGATTACGCTGTCAGTTTTTTCTTCTGAATCAGGATGTAATCTGAATCTATAATCGAAGGCTCTTTTTTCCATGTCCTCGAAAAAAGTGAGCCGGCCGAGAAGGCTTGTCAGGACAGCTACAAGTATGGCGGTTATTAAAAGAAAATACCATCTTTTATATAGTTTTGAAAACTTAAATCCCTTCTTACGGGGGCGGTTTTGCTGCATAAGACCTCTTAGAGCCAATCTTAGATTAGCTTAGCTTTTTGTCAGTTCATGAATCATCTCTTCGTGGATTATAGAGTTGCTGACAAGGATTTCTTCGTCAGAAAAAAGGTATTCTTGATTTTGATGAGTAGAAACTTTGCCACCTGCTTCTGCCGTTATGATTATTCCTGCGGCCACGTCCCAGGGACTAAGATATAACTCCCAAAAACCATCAAAGACACCTTTTGCTACGTAACATATATCTAATGCTGCACTTCCTAAGCGTCTGATACCGCGACTTTTTGCCTGAAGTTTGCTGAAGTTATCGATATTGTTATTGCTGCTGGTTGCAAAATTGTAGGCAAAGCCGGTAGCTAAAAGACTGTGTTGTAGCAAAGCAGTGTTAGAGACTTTAATAGGCTTACTATTCAAAAAGCTTCCTTTATTTTTTTGTGACTCAAAAAATTCGTTCATAACCGGGGCATAAACAAAACCCAAAACGGGATTGCCTGCGAGGTGGAGAGCGACTGAGATGCAGAAGAATGGTAATCCATGCACGAAATTTGTGGTGCCGTCTATGGGGTCTATTATCCACAGCTTATCACTCTTTTTTGCCTCTTTATCTGTTTCTTCAGCTAAGAACTCAGAACCAGGCATAAGCTTACTCAGCCTACCTTTCAGCCTGTTTTCTAATTCTAAGTCTATTTTTGTTACCAGGTCTCTGAAAGAAGATTTGGTGCTAATAACGGAGCTATCGGTTTTATCGTTGTTGAGCGTTTGACCGTCTCTAAATTTAGCGGACTGCTCAAGCAGATAAATGCCTTCATCAAGTATGATGTTACGAGTTTGGTTAACGAAATCTTTTTTTACAGTCACAATCTTTCCTTTGGATTAATGGAAGAATTATCAGTTCTCATGTTTAATTTTCAGATCTCTTAAAGTTTTCAGGTTGACGGCATCCATTTCGTCATTATCACCTTTAGGTGTTTCCAAAACCATAGGGGTCTTTGAGAATCTCGAGTCATTCATCAGTCTTTTGAATGGTTCTATTCCTAATTCACCCTGCCCGATGTGGGCATGTCTATCTTTTTTTGATGCAAATTCTTTTTTCGAATCATTGATGTGGAAAACTTTAATGCGGTCGACACCGATGGTCCGTTCAAATTCGTCAAAAACCTCGTCATATTTGTTTTTGAGGTCATATCCTGCTGTGAATGCATGGCAGGTATCGAAACAGGTCGCTAAGTGTTCAGGGTATGATGAGTTGTTGATTAAATATTTCAGTTGCTCGAAAGTGTAGCCGAGATTGGTTCCTTGTCCGGCCGTATTTTCGAGCAGTATTATAGTTTTTAAATCTTTAACAGCGGCAATTGTTTTATCGAGGTTTTCAACAATCTTGTCTAAGCCCCACTTTTCATCTTTTTCTTTGTATGAACCGGGATGCAAGACTAAATAGGGGATTTCTAATAAGTCGCATAATTCGAGTTCTTCTCGGATAGCAGTCATTGATTTCTGTTCCGTGACGGGATTAGGGCTGCAAAGGTTAATTAGATAGCGGCTATGTGTTATGATAGAGTAAGGTGTGAATTCATTCCTTTTTTGAAAAAAGAGATTAATTTCGTCATCTTTTGGTCTTCTTGTAAACCATTGATTCTGATTAGTAACGAATATCTGGATAGAGCGAGCTGTCGCCTGTTCAGCTCTTTCAAATATATTGTAAATACCACCTGAAATCGAAATGTGTGCACCTAAGTTCATTAATTCTCCTTGATGATCGGTAATAGTTGTTATCAGCCGGTCTTGATTTTGTATATTATTTCGTCTAAACTTCGCTTGGGAACGAGGTGATTATCATTTTTGTCTCGATAGTATTTGATACTATCACTTTTATCGACATCAACGATAAAAGCCTTTTCTGCAGGTTTCCCCATAGCAATAGCTAAGATCACATCATACTGTTTACTGACTTCTAAAACCTCTCTCAACTTATCCCTGTTTAATGCAGCTAACATGCATCCACCTATACCGAGTTCTGCTGCTGCCAGCATTATCGTTTGAGCTGCTATTCCGGTATCTATCTGATGATGTTTGGGGTGATCTACGTCGCCCAGAATTATAATATAGCCTGCCGGCCTTTGGCCATCTTGAGGTCCGTCCCAGTCACTAAGATATCCCGCCCATCTGGTACATGCGAATATTTTTTCATTTACCCCTCTGTTATTGCTGATTATAAAGCGAAGCGGTTGTAGGTTGGCGGCGGTACCGCAATATCTAGTAAGGTTAACTAACTTAATCAAGGTTTCGACATCGATGGCATAGCTTTCATCAAAACGGCGATAACTGCGATTCTTTCTAACTAATTCTTGAATCATAAAAACCTCCGATATTTTTTACAGAACAATGTTTAGCTCGGGATTCTTTGTCAATTAATTTCCAAGATGCATTGTCTGCCATCTCCCCAAATATCTCTTTATAGACATGATGTTCAATATGATTGTTATCAATATCGGTTACCTTTTGCCACCTTTTTTAGCCTCTTTACGGGTTGATGTGCTCTGGAAAGTACTTTTTCTTCCGGAAATGCGGTGCTATCCCTAGTCAAGCGAATCTGGGATACCTGATGATTCTCGTTGGCAGTCTTGCAACATCTCAGCTTTCTTTTTTTCGGTTAGTTGATTTTGTCTCAATTATAGTTCAATTATAGTGTAGAGTGAGTATCAGACTTTTGAGAAGCGTATCTGATAATTCAGCACTTAGAGAAAAATCCCTGTGATACCCCAATAGTGAGTGAATAGTTCATGATTAGCCATTAACTAAATTTTAACAAAATGATATCAAGCTCAGCTTGAGCTCTCCAAACATTCTTATTCTGGCAATGTACTAGTGGTCACCTTAATCGGGTTATCTTTCAAGTCAAAATTAAAACTGTATTAAGGGCAATAAATTAATAGCAGGGTACGAATAGAAGTAACTGCAAAGAAACCGATTATGACCACTTGATCACAGACCCGCTGAGGAATGGCTGTGTCATCTCATTATCGAGTTTGACCATGAGTGCTCCCTCTTTATTCAGGCCACTGACAATCCCTTGGTAGTCTTCAAACTCGGTATGGATAGTTATTTCTTTATTTTCTAAAATTGAATAATGGTAATAATCTTCAAGAAAGTCTTCTAGCCCTTGTTCGATGAGAGTAGGTAGGTTGTCACCGAATGTTTCGAAGATAGATCGAAGTAACGATTCATGATCAATTTTTTCGTAATTATGGCTGAGGGAGACATCTTTTATAGTAGCTAACAAAGACGCTGCTTTAAGTTCGTCGGGTATCGGATTATTAGTGTTCAAGCCAATTCCTAACAGCAGATATTTAAACATAGGGAAGTTAGAGGTGAGAATCCCACCCATTTTTTTCCCGTCGATGAATATATCATTCGGCCACTTGATACCAATGTAATCTTCGGTGTCCGGATAAAGCTTTATAATAGCGCGTACAATCATCAAAGCTGTAAAGATAGTTATAGAACTCTTTATTGGGAGGTTATAGATACCAGCGGTAATCCAAAGCCCACCATTAGGCGAGAACCAGCTGTTACCTTTCCGACCGACGCCTTCGGTCTGTTTATCGGCTATCAACAGGAAGTTGCCTTCAGCCTGTTTACTAGAGATTAATCTTTTGGCTTCCACAAATGTGCTGCCAAGCTCATCGTACTTTTTTACTGAATCGAAGAAGGGTATGTCTATCATATTAGTTTCTCTGAATTATTTTATTTACGTTATTAACATAGCGTCACCGTAACTGAAAAACCGGTAACGTTGTTCTACTGCCTCTTTATAGGCTTTCATTATTGATTCATAACCTCCCAGAGCTGAAACCAGCATCAATAGGGAAGACTCGGGCAGATGAAAATTGGTTAATAAACCATCGGTTATAACGAACTCAAAGCCGGGATAAATGAACAGCTGCGACCATTGAGAGCCTGACCTTATCTGCTTTGTGTCTCTATCAGCAAAACTTTCGACAGTTCTAACTACTGTAGTACCAACAGAGAAAATCCGGCCGCCCTTATTTTTTGCCTGGTTGATGATTTCTGCAGTTTTCTCAGGAACAGAACAAAACTCACTGTGCATATTATGGTCTCTAATATTGTCAGCCTTTACCGGCCTGAAAGTATCTATACCGATGTGCAAGATAACCGGTACTATCCTCACGCCTTTAGCAGCTATTTTTGCCATGATGTCCTCGGTGAAATGCATACCGGCAGTTGGCGCTGCCGCTGATCCGGGAGTGTCAGCATATATTGTTTGGTAGAATAGCTTATCTTTATCGGTTTCCGATCCCTTGTCACGCTTAATGTAAGGAGGCAAAGGGACATGTCCGATTGAGTCCAATATATCCAGAAAGCCTAACATGTCGGAGTTCTGTGGTGGGGAGCCATTCCAAGTGAATTCAATCTCTCTTATTCCTTCTGGTTTATATGAAAGTATCTTACCGGTCAGAACAATCTTATCCGAAGAATCCCTAAAATGAATTTCATCGTCTATCTTTAACTTGTTTGCTGGTTTAACTAGGCATTCCCAGCTTTGTTGCGCGTTACTTTTTCGCAGTAAAAGGATTTCTGTTTTAGCTCCGGTAGTTTTATTGCCATATAAACGAGCTGGAATCACCTTTGAGGTGTTGATAACCAGAACATCATCAGGTTGTATTAGGTCGACAATAGCAGGAAATTTGCTGTGCTGTATTTTACCTGTTATTTTATCAAGCTGCAACAACCGGCACTGATCTCTATCAGCAGGAGGGTGCTGGGCAATGAGTTCTTTATGGAGTTTATAGTAATAGCTTTTTTTTAGTTCGAGATTCATATTGTCAGGATATCTTTAGTTTATTGAAAGATAGCTGGTGTAATAAAGATATAATTTCTATGCAGGTTTAGAGATTAATCATAGGGGACATTGAATGCTTCAATCAATTCTGCATAAAAGCTTCCAAAGACGATTTTACTCTGTAGTTTAACGGGTATCCTATGCTCATCATTAGTTACCCAGATATAGATTTCAGCAGTCTGCCTGAAGATTGCCTCACCCTCTAGGATAGGGTGCAGGACGAGGCACTCCATCTCGCCCCAGATAGTGTTCACTGTTTCGGGGCCGGTGACTTTAACTTCCGCTTCGTAATTTCTGCCATCAGCGGTCACGTGTACAAAAATGCTGCTGTCAGGTTTGAGATCCTGAGTTCTTGCCCAGTAAAAAGCTGAGAGGATATCCTGTGTTTCTCCGGGTATCTCCATTCTTTCTTCATTAAACCTTCCTTTGTCAAAGTCATACCGATTATATAGAGTAAAACCTTGCTCGGGATAGTAAAAATGGATACGATACTGACGATATCTCCCTTCTTGTAACCTCTTGGTAAATCGATGAGAGTAGAAGCTGTCTTTATCAACTATCGACTCTATTTCGTCTCGCACCCGGAATATCCGGTCAAAAAAGCGGGTAGTCCGAGCTGTCGAAGTAATACGGTAAATATCGACATTACCTCTGAAGCTGTCTTTTTCGATCTCTAACGTGGCCTGCCCGGCTGTTATGAACCCATACTTAATATTAAACACGAGTTTCTCCCCATCAGTAAAACTGTTCAGACTGCTAAGGAGGAAGAGTAAGGCAAGGGTTATTAAAGATTTAGCTATAAACTGCATATCTATCTTTTACCACCTGTCAGGAAGAATTCTTCACCAGTGATATACCGGTTTTCCTCTGATATCAGGAATAATGTGAGAGCGGCTACATCTTCAGGCTCAGCAAACCTTTTCAGTGGTATCTTCTTCAGCATGTCTTGATAGTATTGCTTCCTGAACTTCCGGTAGTCTTCCGGGAAGTCACTGTCATCTATCTCAACAGGGCCGGGTGAAATTGTGTTTATTAGTATCATGTCCTTACTCAGTTCAACGCTTAAACTGCGACTGATGTTACTTATAGCAGCTTTTGAAGCTGAGTAAGCAGAACCGTAAGGTAGGCCTAGCCTACTTACATCCGATCCAAACAAAATAATACGACGGAGGCTCGCTTGGTTCTGCTGGGTGGAGTTGGCAAAGTATCTTAAAATACCCCGAAGAACATTATAGGTGCCGAGAAGATTAGTCTCAATGACCTCTCGCCACACACTTGGTTCACTTTCTGCCAAAGAACTGTGATCATAGCTGCGCATCGCAGCAGTGTGCACCAATGTATCGGCCACCCAGCGATTTTTTGTCAAAACAGAGCTGATTTTATTGCCGAATGCGGCATCTTTTATGTCGGCCTTAAGTGATAATGTGTTTTGTGGATACTGTTTTATTAACGAGTCTATTCGGTTTCGGCTTCCATGATAAATTAAAGCGACACTATCACCTTGATCTAGCAGTTTAGCTGCGATAGTTGAGCCGATATTGCCGTTAGCTCCGGTTATAATTGTTGTTTTAGTCATCATTAAAAAATCCTGAATGCGGTTCAGCGCTTTATGTGATACTGTTTGACAAGATCAATTATTTTCTGAGCAACATCGAACTTATCACCTTGAAGAGGTATTTCTTTTCCGGTAGATAGGATCACCCGCACTTTGGTTTCATCTTTTCCGGCAACAGCTACATCGTTAGCTATTATGATGTCGCATTTTTTGAGTTTCATGTGGGCATTTTCTTTAAGATTATCGGTTTCAGCAGCGAACCCTACTATGGTCTGGTTTTTGCTCTTATTTGAGTAAATATCTGCTAAGATATCAGTCGTTGGCTCAATCTCTAGGGATAGTGCTTCGGTGGATTTCTTTATTTTCGAGATGGAAGATATTTTTGGTCGGTAATCAGTAACGGCGGCGGTCATAATAACAATATCATTATCCGCTAATAATCCTTTGACGATTTTATGCATGCTATCTGAATTTGAACATTGGAAACTGTCAAACAGGTAATAGGGTGCTTTGTCCTGAATGGCCGAATAAAAAAAGTTAACATGTGCACCTCTAATTGATGCCGCCCTTGCTAAAGCTAAGCCCATTTTCCCCGATGATACATTAGAAAGATATCTGACAGGGTCAATATATTCTCGGCAAGCTCCCGCTGTGATCATGATATTCTTGCTCTCTAAGTCACGTTTATACAGCAGATAAGTCCTGATAAAATACATTATTTCTGACGGGTCGGGGAACCTTCCTTTCCCCTCATAACCGCATGCAAGCATACCCGACTCTGGAGGGACTATACTATAGCCGATAGATTTCAACTTCCGGAGGTTATCAAGAAAGATTACATTGTTCCACATATTTACATTCATTGCGGGAACGATCAATTTAGGTGCACGGGTTGCCATGATAGAGGTGGTGAGCAAGTCATCAGCTATTCCGCCGGCAATTTTTCCGATAATATTGGCAGTTGCAGGAGCTATGACTGCAATATCACACCAGTCAGCCAAAGAGATGTGCTCAATAGGAGCATTATCATTAAACAATTCTGTCGAAACGGATTCTTTGGTTATAGACCGGAAAGTGAGCGGACTGACTAACTTTGTCGCACTATCGGTCATAATCGTTTTAACAAACGCTCCTTGTTTAACGAGTTTGCTGGCCAGATCAACAGCCTTATAAGCAGCTATTCCTCCGGTAACTCCAAGTAATATCTTTTTGCCTGAAAGCATATTATCCTCCATGAAATTCAGACTGACACAATCATAAATATTTAGCATGACGTCAAGGAATTTGTATAATGAAGGCTAAATCGAGATCGTTAACCGATAAGTTTCAGCAACTAGACAAGTCTATGGACTGACATTTTGGACGGGGACTAATTAACTGATAAACGGTAGGCATTTATCCTATGAGCAACGATTGAGATCGGTTATTATTACTATGTTTAAAATAGTTACCAGTGGTTCTGGAACGCTGACTTTCAGTCGGCTGGCACGCCGGCTTAAGCCGGCAATTTATAATCATTAGCTCGGTGTCTTCATATTCGTTCTTTGTTCTTGGTTCCTTGTTCTTGGTTGAGGAAGTCATGAATGTTTACTATTGGTAATCAAGCCAAAAATAGCTTGACAACATAACGTTTTAATATCCTTTGTCTAATAAACACCAGTTGATCTATGAATATTTAACTTGAGACTGACATGCACCGAGAGAATTGGCCTTTTGGCCGCCACTTTTCATTGTATCAATGAGCAGTCTATTAAAGAAAACAAGGAGTGTAAATATGC
>PWNZ01000260.1 GCA_003564135.1 Candidatus Cloacimonadota bacterium | reverse complement strand
TCTGCCAATTCCACCTGTAACATTTCCTTTGTTTTTTTCTGTATCATCCTATCCATGACAATCTCCTGTCCATGTATTTATATGGGACAATACTATATAAGAGCTAAATTTGTATAATAATAATATTTATAGATGTATTTAAGTAATTATATGTAACATTAGCTTATGTCGTTCGTTTAACAGTAATGCCATACCAGTTTATTGGCCAAATATGAAATTATCTGCAACGATAACACCTGAAAATAAGCCCTGATAATGCCTGACTTTGAAGGTCTCTTTAATTCTCGGGGGGATGCCTATTAATAAGAGGGCTTTAAAAATATTACGACTCACCCGGATACCGGTAACATATCCCATCAATATCATATCAGCGGTTCGGAGAAATGTCCTCAGGCGTGTAAGGACTATAATCCACTTTACCGCTTGATTGGGTGGCTTAAAGGAGGCATATTTGTATGATCTCATTAGCTGTTGCTTAATAAAAAAAGGCCTGCGGTATCCATGAAAAGATAATACAGGCCTTAAAGGGATTCAGATTTAATAAGAAATCTTATTTTACAGCTTCCTTTAATCTACTTCCTGCTTTGAATGTGGGCACTTTAGATGCCGGGATAACGAGTTTTTCTTTAGTTAGTGGATTGACGCCCGGTCTTTCTTTTCTGTGTGATACTTGGAAAGTGCCAAAACCGATTAACGATACTTTTTCATCTTTTGCGAGGGCATCATAAATGCCATCAAAAAGTGAGTTCAGGGCATTTGCTGCCTGTTTTTTTGTAATGCTAGCATCGTCGGCAATTTTAGTTACGAGTTCTTCCCTTTTCATTATCATTACCTCCTAGTGGGTTATTATGACCACAGGTGATTATCTAGCCTAAATCTGTCAACAGAAAATTTTGTTGTTCAACGAAATAAACGACTGCTTGTCCCGTTTGTAGTTTATGTAACCTTTTTACAAATTGCCATAACGGCCTCAAAATTAGCATGGCTGCCTAGCAATTACAGCCATAATATAAGGTAAGGTGACATGACTCGTGTCAAGCGGCAAAAAAAATGATTATTTTTCTGTTAAAAGGGAATCACTCTTGGCTTATATGGTTGCTGAAAGCAGACTGTAGCTCAAAATTTGCGTATGGGATATCCGGTATCATGATTCAGCACCAACAATCCCTTTTGCTTTTTTAACTCATCCAGTATCCTTTTCTTAGCGGCGACCGTTTGCTGTCTGGAAACATCATAAGCAGATGTGACAGATAGATTAAGATGGAATTTTTGTGGTATTATATCTCCGGCATAACAGAGAGTTTGCTCTTCATCCTCCACAAATACTGACTGTGACCCAATAGTATGTCCTCCCACATGGTCAACCTTGACATGCTTGGTGATGTTATGATCGCCATTAAGGAGATTAAGTTGCGAACTTCCGGAAAGCAACAGTAAAGGAAGCGCAAATCTATAAGCGGCTTTGTTCAGTTCATCCGGATTCACAGCTATTTCCCATTCACTTTTCTGGACATAGTATTCAGCTTTAGGAAAGGCTAAGGTCGGTTTTTTAAAGCTTCCGGCTAATAATCCGCCGATATGATCATGGTGTAAGTGAGTAAGAATAACGACGTCAATGTCATCACGAGTAAGCTTTATTTGGTCTAAGTACTCATCCAACTTGTAATCATCAGGACGATAGATGTTTTGCACCTTTTCATCATGAAGATTACCCATGGCCGTGTCGACCAAAATATACTTGCCTTGATCCCTGATCAACAGGAGGTTGCATGCTAATTCAACCCGGTTTTTGTTATCAGAGACGACTTCCTTACTCCAAACAGCTTTAGGAAGTATTCCGAATGATGAGCCACCATCTGAATAGAAACTTCCGGCATTGAAAGTATAGTAATCAACCGAGCCGATTTTCCCGTTTATCATGTTGGTTGTTGGTTCGTGGTACTTTGTTGTTGGTTGACGAAGTCATGGACGGTTACTACATATACCTTACAAACCGGCTATCTTTAACGGTTGTTATTTCTTCTTCTCGGCTTGATTCTTCTGGGCTTAGTATTGTCTTTTCTCGGGCTTAATCCACTTTGTTCCTTCTTATTAGGACTTTTGCTATAGCGTTTATTTTCTTGTCCGTCGCTGGAAAATCTGGCCTTATAGTTTTCTATATCAAGGACAACATTATCACTTTTGTTTTCCTTGTCATCTACCAGTTTATTGAGCAGTATTTGGATGCTTGCCAGCATCTTGCCATCTTTTCCTATCAAGAAGCCGGGATTATCAACTCCTTTAATGTGAGCATGATACGTAGTTTTATTCTGACTCACATCAATAGACTTAAAAGTTATCTCTAAATGTTTTAACAAAGTCTTGAGATAATCTTTAATCAGATCCTCTGTTTCCGGGACAATAAATTTGACCACGGCATCTTTCTTTTTAAACAGGGAAAGCAACCCTCTCGAGCCTTTATGCTCGATGACATATTTCAATCGTGAATGATCTACTCTAAACCCTTTTTTGAATTCTTCTATTACCTTCTCAGCAGAAGGCCCTCGTTTGATAATTTCGCGCATAAAACACCTTTTCTATTCTTGTTAAGCTAGTTGTTTCTTAATGAAATATTGTTGAACTATTGAGAAAACATTGAACACCGTCCAATACAGGACAAGCCCTGAAGGAAGACCGCGGAAGATGAATACCATAAATACAGGCATAATGTACATCATCATCTTTTGATTTTGCATAGCTGCTTTTTGCTTTTCATCCATGTTCTCCTGATTGACACGTCCGGCTACCGACATTTTCTGCTGGACAAACATGAACAGCCCCATTATTATCGGAAGTATCATATAGGGATCGGGCTCGGAGAGATCTTGTATCCATAACATAAAAGAAGCTTGTCGCAGATCTATTGAGTATCTGAGAACCGGATATAGGGCAAAGAACACCGGCATCTGTAACAATAAAGGAAGACATCCTCCCGCCGGATTGGTACCGTGTTCTTTATAGAGTTTGCTTAGCTCGGTCTGCATTTTTTTGGGGTCGGATTTATATTTTCTCTGAATCTCTTGCATATGAGGCTGCATCTTTTGCATCTTCTGCATCGATTTAAAACTTTTATGGGTCAGCGGATAAAGCACAATCTTTAAGAATAAAGCAAAAAATATTATCGTGACTCCATAATTCGGCACAACACTGTTAATACCGGTAATAACCCATAAAAACAACCTGCCTAAAGGACGAATAATTCGCCATCCAAGCTCCATTGTCTCCTCTAAGCCGACACCGAAATTTTCTAAATTACCATAGACCATCGGCCCGACATAAATCCGGTACGAGTCCTCAATGAGCGAACGGTTTCGACCCGGACTGACAAACAGCTTGTAAGCAGGACTATCGTTTTTAACCTGCAAATCAGCATGTGACGTCTGAACTTGCTCTCCGGTTATTAATGCTTGGATAAAATACTTCGACCGGACAGCAGTCCAATCGATATTACCACGGATAGATCCGGTTTCATTAAGGCGTTTAAGCTGACGTAAAGTATACGATTCCTGAGAACCTTGTACCTGCGAAACGACCTTATAGTCGTTCTCTTTATGCCTTAACGACTCCTCTGTGTCGTTGATACCACTATTCATTGCAATGGTATATCCTTGTGTGTCTCCGAGGTTTTCAACTTCAAAGTTGACCTGTAAATGGTAATCTTCAATCAAAATATAGGTAACGCTGGCAATGTGCTGTTCATCAGAGTGCAGTGAAAACTTCACAAGTTCATGATCACCTATATTTCTTTTTTCCCATTCGAATACTTGCTCAGACAATTCTAAATCGGTTTCTTCGGTGTTGATTGTTATCCCAAACAGATTATCGCCATCGGGTAATAAACTAACGAACTGATTCTGGTTACTCATATAGTAATCATGCAGTTCAACCTGATTAATGGTAGCCCCGAGATTACTGAAATAGTAAGTTACAACATCATTGGACAAGGTTATATTGTCGGTGATGGGGATATCAGATACAAAACCTATAGAATGAACATCAGGCTGTTCTTCATCAGTTGTAGGGGTGGGGTCTGTGTGTGCTACTACTGTATCATCTGTCTGTATAGCTTCAACCGGAATAGCTGCCGGTTCATCATCGGCCGATTTTTGTTTCCAGATCAACTCATTACTGAGCCAAAAAACGACAAATATCAGCACGATGGCCATTATCGATCTTTTATCCATTGTTATTCCTTGAAATCTATTTGTCCGGCTTCACAGTGCATTGTTTTAAGGGAGTTCATCCTTTCCGCCGGGATTAAAAGGATGGCACTTTATGATTCTTTTACAGCTAAGCAGTAATGCTTTAAGAAGACGGTATTTTTTGAAAGCTTGCTTAGCGTACTCGCTGCATGTCGGAGTAAAACGGCAGCTGGGAGGCAAAATAGGAGAAATTGTTTTTTGGTAGATGGTTATCATATTAATTATTAGACGATTGATTGCTACTTACTCCCGACAATGCTGAGTTTGCAGCGGGTCAAGATTAGTTATAAGCACCCGCCAGCTTGAGGCATCTATTGAGGTCATTTTTGGTCTCTTGCCAGTTAATTTGACCGGCATCATCTCCTGCTATTATTACACCTTTTATCTTCGGCTGTATTTGATTACCGCTACTTCTGAGAAAAGCTCTTACTCTTCTTTTGATTTTGTTCCTGGTGACGGCTTTGCCTACTTTTTTTCTAACCACAATCCCGAAGGCAGGACCTGGTTCGCTCTCTTTTTGTTGATAGAGCAAAGTAAAATGGTCACTTTTAATACGTTTATGCCTTTTATATATAGCATTATAATGATAACTTTTCTTAAGAAAAAGCATCTCAGACCGTGAGATTCTTTCTTCCCTTAGCTCGGCGTCTGTTTAATACCTGTCTCCCGGCCTTAGTAGACATTCTTGCTCTAAACCCGTGTTTGTTTCTTCTTTTTCTATTGTGAGGTTGATAAGTCCTTTTCATTATCTATCTCCTTTATTTATTTCAATTCATCATCTGAGCAATTCTTATTCAGGTAACGGCATGTTTGAGGCTCGTTTTATTGGATAAGTCACCCATAATCTTACGAGCAATCACAAAAACTTCAAGAGTCATATTTGTCAAGCATAAAAGACACAGTCGATCTCGTCGGAAGCAGAAGAAATTGTCGCTCAGATTTCATGAATGGTCTGTTTCGTTTTTTTTTGAACCGGATGGCAAAAAAGCGGTAGCAGGAGAACAATGAACATCATATCTCTTTTTTAGTCTGACTAAACCCTAACCCGGACGAGCCGGAACCAAATTTTTATCCACAAATGAACACGAATAAAAAACAATGAAGAATGAAGTAGTTTAGAAGGTTTAGAGCTTCGCTGTTTAGAATTGTGTAAAGTGAACCTGAGCGCTGACTTTTTAACCCGTGAAACCTTTTTTCTGTTTAACCGGGTTAGTCGGCAACTTTCTGCCAAAAAAACATGAACCGAGTTTACGAGCTCGCCGGACGAAGTACGGCAACTGATCTTTTTAAACGAGCTCGACGCAGTCAATATTATTGATAAGGTACTAAGTAACGAGTCCGGAACACCAATGATTAAGTCAATCTAATCGTTAAGGCCGGAGCGGCAATACCCCAGCCTTAACTTTGGTTTTACAACCATACATCATACATTACTTTTCACTTTCATGGGCGTTCCCTATGTTATTTGAGTAACAAAAGTTTCTTGATTTCGTGATAGCCTTCAGTTTTTAACTGATAGAAATAAACACCGGAGGTTATAGGACGTCCGGCGTCACTTAACCCGTTCCATATATATAGATGTGAGCCTTGCGGAAGTTCTTCTTTATCTATGATTGTGCGAATGTGACGACCTCTAACGTCAAACACCATCAAGCTAACCGGTTCTTTTTCAGCTAAAACGAACCTGATTGTGGTACTCATGTTAAATGGATTAGGGTAAGCACCAATAAGTTCCGTTTTATATTTAGGACCTTCGGGTATCTCTTCGTCTTCGCGAACTTCCACAATTATCGGCCCGACGAAAGTATGAGTCAGGTCCAGATCGACTACTTGCAGCCAATAGTAGTATGCTTCATCTAACATTACATCCTCATCTATAAATCTATAGTTCATGGTGACTGAAGTATTTGCTGCTCCGATGACCGTTCCGTTTATTTGAACTGAGGATTCAAGATCATCTGTATCACTTTTATAAACATTATATCCGAGCATGTTAGTCTCTGTTTCGGATATCCATCGGAGCTCAACGAAATAGCTAGCAGTCAGAGAAGCAGTAAACGATGACAGCTCGACGGGCAATGTATGAGCACCGCCTTTATCGGCAGCAAATTCGACAGTGTCGGAGCGCATATCGTCAAAGTTGACAGAGACTTCGAATGTATAGTCGTCAGCTTCGTAGTCATAGGTATGTTGAACAGAATGCCAGCTTCCGCTTCCTCTTCTGAACCAGATATCATTGGGTACGTTAGGCATTTGCATCCTGAAAGTTACTGTCCCGGAGAAGATACTTCCGTCAGCGGCGGTGAATGCGTAATAGCATCCTAAGGCAGCAGGATTAGGAATATCGGTCAGGATTCTATAGTTCCGGGAATAAATTACCGTTATCGACGTGCTATCAGCATATCCGTGATCAGGAGTGATTTGTGTATAGATCAGCCTGTCTTCATCACCATAGAAATCCAAATATCCTTCATATCGCCTATATTGTTCGACCCAAACTAACTGATCGCTTATCGTATCTTCAGGTAAAAGGGATGCGCGAGAATTATTGGATTGGGCAGATTCACCTTCCTCATAAACAGCAGTCACCGTATAGTTATATTCAACTCCGAAATAAACATCATAGTCTCTGTATTGGTTACCGTCGGTTATCAGCTCGTCGTTAAGTATCTGTCCATCACGATAGACATTGTATCCGAGCAGCAGCGGGTTATTACGTGACATTTCAGAGTATCCGGCTCTTTCGATATTTCGTCTGGTCGACCTTCTTACAATTTCGTCACCCGGCCTGTTTTTTGTTCTGAAGCTGTTCTGATTTCGTGTTGTTCGGGAAGCTCTGTCGTCATCGTCATCATCGAGATCGGGTGAATCCCAGGTCAATACTATCAGTGTATCGGCCGCCTCAGCGTCTAAGTTGCCGGGTGCCGGAAGCAGGCCGTAGAACCCTGTGGCTGTCTCGCTGGGGATAACGCCGGTCTTGAATGCTTTGGCCTTAACAACAGTCGATGATGTAATGCGGAACGGTTCTTCATAGAGGTCAGAGTTTTCGTCAGGTTCCTGCCCGTCGGTAGTATAACGGATAACCGCATCCTCGTCATCGCAGTTAATCGAAAGATTCACATATACGGCAAACCATCTTGGCGTAGGGGAGAACCCAGGCCTTACCACCTGTTGAACCTCAGCCGAGACTTTTTTTGATTTTGTCTCAATATCATCTGCCAATATAGCTGTTACATAGTAATGATACGTGTCGGGAGTCAGCGCCGTATCGTGGTATGAAGTGGAGTCTATCAGCGCAGTATTTATCTTAACGTAGGCATCCTGATCCTCAGCCCTTCGATAAACGTTGTAACCGAGCGGGCCTCGGGCATTGTCTAAGATTTGCCGTTCAGAATTTCTGCTACGTCTCAGACGGGTTTCTGAGCTGCGTTCTATCCTGATGGTATCAGGCTCTGCCCATTCAATCAGGACTTCATCATATACTGCTTCAGCAGCGAGATCAGCAGGCATACCTGCATCAAGATAAGCAGCTCTGGCTGTCAGGCTCGGATTCCATTCGCTATCTTCGGTAAAGAATGCTTTGGCTCTGAATCTCGTCGTTTCGTAGATAGTTACCGGCTCCTGATAGAGGGTCGATTCTGTAGTAGGCTCGCTGCCGTCGACAGTGTAATAGACAACAGTCCCTTCGGTATCGCTGATCATAGTTATATCTGTCGGCTCATAGATGATGCCCGGTTCCGGACTGAAGCGCGGCAGTTCAGCCTTGAGATAAGCAAAAGCACCTATCTCGGATACAGACCCGTCATCATCCAACGCATATTCAGGGTCGCCGGCATCAATACAAGGGCTGCCGTCCAGAAGTTTGAAATCACCTAAGAACGGATCAGCAAACATTGGATCGGCACTGATATTTCCTTCGCCTTCATATCTGATGAACGAGATATTACAATAGCTGATCTGCGCCGAACCGTCATTTCGTTCGATAACCGGCACATCTATAGCGTCCTGCCAAACGATATTATTAAAGAAAACAACATCCGATGCATCTGCTATAAGACCGGTCGGGTACATGAATACCGTGTTATTATGGATTCTCGCTACAGCCAATGAATCGACAACAAAAGCTGTCGCTTGGTCAGTAGTTAGCACAACTGACGGGAAGTCGAGAACATTGTAGGAAGCCTCCACGTTTACTCCAGGTCCGCTCATCAGGATACCGGTGGTACAGTCGATAAAGTTGTTCTCAGTAATGTTCGTAGTGTTATTACCAACCATCTTCAAACCGATGTCAAACCCTTCAATCTCATTACCTGAGAAACCGCCTTCCACGTTGCCTTCCAATAAGACACCGATTCCTTCATCCCGGATACTTTCCGAGCTGTGTCTGATCCTGATATTGGACAGCGTAGCGGTGGTTAATGCTCTTCTGTCGGGGTCTTCAGCAGATATGTGGACACCGTTGCTATACCCGACAAATTCTGACGGACTGTCATTATCTCCGGTTATTGTTAATTCATCTAAATCGATGAACCGGGCAGCTAAGTGGCCGGGCTCTCTTATGCTTTCTGACGTGTGACGAACCCTGATATTGGTAAGAGTTGCCGTTCCGGCGGTATAAGTGTTATGATGATAGATACCTGTCTGATAATCGAGTATATCCATATCGTTAACAGTCAGCAGGATATTACCGTCCAAAGACATACCGATAGAGCCGTCGCGGATACTTTCTGACGTGTGACGTATCCTGATATTGGATAACGACGCAGTAGTTAAAGCTCTTTCAGGTTCTTCGGCAGAGATGTCAATACCTCTGTTGTAGCCAACAATATCATTTTCCGGATCATCTTCATCACCAAAGATCACTTCATTCATATTAACCAACCTAACACCGGTCATTCCATTCGGACGAATACTCTCTGAAGTGTGACGAACTCTGATATTGGTAAGAGTTGCCGTTCCGGCGGAAAGGGTATTGTTGTAATAGATACCGTCGACAAAGTCATCTATATCTACATCAGATATTTCGGCATTTATATTACCGTCTAAGAAAAGGCCGAACGAGTCGTCTCTGATAGTTTCGGAGCTGTGTCTGATACGGATATTAGACAGCGTCGCGGTGGTTATAGCCCGGTAGTCTTCTTCGGCTTTGATGTGAACACCTTGATTATATCCGAATATCTCGCTGGTAGGACTTTCCGGCGTTCCCAATTCCAGATAGGGGACATTCTCAAGATAAAGACCTGTTATACCCGGTTCTCTGATGCTTTCGGATGTGTGTCTGATGCGGATGTTGGACAGCGTCGCCGTGTCGGTGCCCGTATAAGTAGTTTGGTAGATGATACCGGTTGAATAATCCCTGACATCGATACTATTAAGACTGGCAAGGATATCACCTTCAATCAGGATTCCGAAGCTGTCGTTCCTGATGCTTTCGGACGTATGACGAACCCTGATATTCGACAGTGTTACCGTGCTTAAGGCTCTTGTATCGTTATTGTTAATCAGCGATATGCCCTGATTGTAATCGTCAAATTCACTGTCGGTTAAGGTAAGGTCGACTGCTCCTTCTACTGTTAGACCGGCATCATCCGGACGAATACTTTCGGATGTGTGTCGCACCCTGATATTAGACAGCGTCGCTGTCGTCAGCCTGTTAGGTCTGTCTTCGTTTTCTCTGATAAAGATACCCCGCGGGTAGCCTTCTATGCGGAGACTGTCGATGCTTGGTGAGCAGTTACCGTTAATCGTTACTGCGTAATTTTCATTATTGAAGCCGCCTCCTTCAATGCTGACATTTGAGATATTAAGTGTATCGCTTTCGACTACAAGCGGCTCAAGAGCATTAACAATGGTTGCTCCGTTGATCTGGCTGTCCTGAGCATTAGCGCCGAAATACAGCCCTCTCCACCTTGATCTTTCTCCGTCGGAGGTTCCGCTGAAGGTTACGTTATTGGCAATTAACCGGCCTCTTACATTAACTCCGTGATTTTCAGAGAAATAGAGAACAACGCCTTCATCGATAGTGATACTGTTTCTGCCGTCCAGATTAATATCTGTGTTAAGGACATAAGGATGGTTGTCAATAGAAAGTGTGTCGGGAACATCCTCATCGATAGTTGTCCTGACTGCTATCACCAGACAGGCTGCCTGAACCGTTCCGTCAGGAGCTGCCGCTGTTATTCTTGAGATGCCGGAATGATCGTCTAAAACCGGAATGTTTACGGTTGTAATATTCGGGTCTTCTTCGGACAGGGTGGAAGTTGCAATAGTCGTGTCGCTGGAAGTCCAGACAACGTTCTGATGGAACGCATTTTCCGGCTGGATAACGGCAGTCAGATTAAAGGCATAAGTCGTGTCTGTTTCCGGTATCAGGAACTCATTTCTATTTAAGGTAATGCTTTCTATAGCTATCGGTCTGAAGTGAGCGGTAACGGATCTGTTGGCAGTCATTGTTACATTTATCCTTCTCGAATAGTACGTGTTGTTTCCAACCACCCATTTTTCTAACTCATGATATTCGTCAGGGATAGCGGTCAAGGCGACAACATCGTTAAACTCATGCTGATAGTTGCCCGCTTCCGGGGTGGTTGTGCCGTTACCTTCGACATTAACCGTTAGATTGTAAACATCCTTTATAAATACGGCTACCGCTTCATAGCTTTGGTCCATGGTGATATTGACATTCGGGTTATTTATCCTCTCGTCATTTATCAGCCAGTGACTGAAGCTCCAACCTGTAGCCGGCGTGGCTCTGATGGTCAGTCTCTGGTCAACCGGATAGGTTCTAATTCCTGCACCCGGTGATGTACTGCCGTTTCCTACGGTAGATATAATCAGGTTATAGCGGGTGTTAAACAGGATATCCAGCTCTTCTTCTGTGTCGGGTATGAACTCTAATCTGGTGAAAGTACGGTAAGTGTTACCTGACTGAGCGTCATATACTCGGAAGGTAAAGTTATCGCCGCTTTCATTCTCACTGCCGTATATCGCTGAGAAATCAAATCCCTGACCGCTGTTTCGGGCTATACCGCGGCAGTCATTTACACCGCCGGGGCCGAATACACCGACCCAGTATCTGGCATGAAGGTCAGGCTCAGGACTGCCGTCCGGGTAAAGATATCCGCTTAACATCATCGACTGCTCATACATACCTTCGTAGGGAGCTATCCAGGTTGCCGGATTGATAAAGACATTGAGATCGTCGGAAGGAAGCGAGTCGTCAAAGTTATATACTGCAACGATTTCGTAATTGTACCAGACACCATTTTGAAGACCTACCCTGTCATCAAAAGATGTTCTGGTTATAGGCTGCAGGCCTGAAATAAGCTCTCTGTCACGATAAACTCGGTAACCGAGCAGTGACAGCGGCTCCTCGAATGACGGTCTTGACCAGCGGACGATAGCTCTGCTATCCGAGACTGACGCCGTAAGATTATCAGGTCTGGCGATAGGCATCTGATAATTCAATCGCGGATAACCGTTATTGGAGTATTCCTCGTCAGCATCCCATATTTCGTCAAAATCCCAGTCGACGAAACTGTTCGCTGCGTAAGGATAAGTCATCTGTTCGGTAGTTCTGCCTTCACCGCCGCTGCTAGTCATTTGATTAGAGGTTTGAGCATTCCAGTAGCTGTTTTCTACCTGTGATTCGCTGTTTCTGCCTATCAAACCTCCGATATCGATGTTTCCGGTGGCTCTTACCCTGCCGATACTGTAGCTGTATTCCACGTCAGCTCCGTTCATTAATGCACCGGCCAAACCGCCGACAGTGTTATTCCCGTCAACATTGCCCATAGCGTAACTGTTGGCAATCGACCCATTATAATTTGTTCCGACAAGACCGCCGGCAGAGTTTATAATCGACCTTGCCGAGGCTCTGCTGTAAGACTTTACTACGGATGCCCGGTTATTATATCCGACTAAGCCGCCCGCCTGATTAACTGCTACAACCGAGCCGATACTGCCGCTGCCGGACACGACCGAACCATCGTTGTTATAACCTAACAGACCGCCGACAAACTCCGTTCCGCTGACATTGCCGCGGACAAAGCAGTTATGAACTGTTGTGTTATCATCACTGTAACCTATTAAACCGCCGACATAATTCCTGGCGGCGATATCGATATTGGTTACAATTAAATTACGGATATTCGCTCCTTCCGTATAACCGAACAGCCCCTGATAATCGCCGTCATCCCTGTCAATCGTCAATCCGAATACCGTTTGACTGCCGCCGTCATAGGTTCCTCTGAAGGGATCTACCGGGTTGCCGATGGGTTCCCAGTTTGAATATGTTAATCTGATATTCTCAGTCTGCCGGAAATGTGAGTCCGGCATAAATCTTACACCGTTCAAGTGGAGAGCACTTGTAACGATAAACGGGTCTTCTTCGCTGCCCGAACCACTTGCATAGTTGATATATGCGGCATTGACGCTGTTCGAGTAACCGGATTCAAGACCGTTGTAAACTGCCGACACGGTATAACGGTAAACCGTCCAGTTCTCCAGATTCGATTCCTGATAATTAAGCTCGGTAACCAATTGCGTGTTAACTTTAACCCCGTTACGATATACGTTATAGCCGTCGGGCACACCGAAATCGTCAGCAGGTGCTTCCCAGGTTAATCTTACCAGTCGGTTTTCTAACGTATAGGCAAGGTTCTCCGGAGCTAATAAGGGGTTATTGTGTTCGCCCGCTTCTTCGCCTTCCCAGCTCAGATAAGCATAAGACTGCTCTTCGTCGATACGCCAGACATCCGTAAAGTCAAAACCCTGATAAGCGTCACTTAAAAGCAGTTGTCTGGTCGAAGTTCCGGGATACATTCCCGCAAGATTGCCTACACCTTCAGTTTGACCGGCAGTTTCTATGTTCCAATAAAGTTGAGTGCTGCTTCCGGCTGCTCTGTGGCCTATCACGGCTCCGCTGTTGGAAGTTGCAGGATAGACATCCACTCTGCCCGTCACGTAACACCGTGTTGTATTGCCTCCGCTCTGATATGAAGTTATCCCGCCGGCATAAGCGTTGGTAGCTGTCGCAGATACATTTGCCGGCGAATAGCAGTCTGCAATCAGGGATTCGTCCATCTTACGTGCACTGATACCTCCGACATAATTCGCTCCGATAATGGTTCCCGTGACAAAGCAGCGTTTAATTGTACTGCCGTTCGCCAGCGAAGCTGCTATACCGGCAGTATAGTTTCTTCCGGTGATATTAGCACCAACAATTCCGACATCTTTAATAACTGCATCTGCGGCAATAAATCCAAACAGAGCCTGATAATTTACGCTCGGTCTATTTATTGTTAAACCGCTTATCAGATGACCGTCGCCGTCGTAAATGCCTTGGAAGCTGTTGTGTGAAGACGTGCCGATCGGCTGCCATCCCTGACCGTCACTGTATACTGAAAGGTCAATGTCATCCGTCTGGACAAAATATGTCCCCCTATGTGCCGAACCCACAAAGCTGCGCATATTGTTAAGATGTGTTGCTGAAGATATCTGATACGGGTTTTCTGCCGTTCCTTCACCTTCTGCAAATCTGGTGCTGAATGTCCACACGGGACAGTCTTGGGCTTCTCCGCCCTGATGTTCATCAGTTGTAGGAACAGCCTTCCAGTAATAAGTAGTAGCAAAATCGAGCTGCGGCATGATTTCCCGGCTCGTGTAATTCTGCTGCTCCGTAATATAATCGACCCATACATAATCATCATCGGTTTCGAATCGGCCTGATGTGTTCATAAACAGTTTGAAACCGGCAGGTAATGTATAATCTTCATCATGATGATACGACCAGCCGACCTCATCCAAATCAAGCTGTATATTTGTCGATTGATGCGGCGGCTGAGGGGTAGAAGCAACTGTGGGGTTGGTTGACAGCATATTGGACATTGTGAAACCGGAAAAGACACCGTCTGTATATTCCGCCTGAACGGCATAAAGGTAATTGCCGCTGCCCAGCTCTGTCCAGGTTGTATCAGCATAACTTGTATCGACGGTACTTGTCAGGTAAGTCCAAAGTTCAGGATCATCTTTGTCTTCGATATTAAGCCGGTAAACTTTATACCCTTCTAAAGCTCTCTGTTTTTGGCCGCTTGCATCCCGGCCTGCAAGTGAAGTTCTGCGGTTTCTGTCATGGCCGGCTCTGTCATCATTATTCTCCGAAGATCCTATTGGCGTATTCCAGATCAGATTGACGACATCTTCGACCTTACCGGCAGCTAAATTAGAAGGTGTCCAGGCCGATTCATCCAGTCTGATAACTCCCAAGTCTATGTTATGTTCTCTGATAATCCGCCGGCTGGTATGTGTCTGGTAACCGTCAAGAGATACGGTCAGTTGATACTCCATCCGCGTAGCTGAGCCTTGAACATTGTCTAAAGTGAAGTTTCCGTCGGCCTGAGATTGTGTCTGATACTGATAGCTAGCCGCAGTCAGGTTGATATTGGCTCCTTCTAATCCTTCCGGTGCATCATTGCCTATCACTCTTCCCGTTACCCTGACCGGCGTGATTTGTGTTGTAAACGACCAGACAGGGCAGTTTTCAGCATCGCCTCTCAGTGCGGAGTCATAGGGCTGTAACATTCTGTCGTCCTGCCGTCTGCTTCTGCTGCCGGAACGGTTATCAGCGCCGTCTACAGTTGTCGGGATTACCTGCCAGTAATATGTTGTTTCATAGAGCAGCATTTCTTCCGGCAGTATCCCGGAAGCCGAATAATTTCTCTCGCCGGCGGTATAAGGTATCCATTCGTAATCATCGTCTTCACCGAACTCGCCACTGTCGTTAAAGTAAACTCTAAATCCGACAGGATTAACATAAGCCTGATCGGGAATGTATTCCCAGCGTATTCTTTCTAAGTTGACGGGTATATCAAGCATCCCGTTAATCGGGTTCGGGTTTCGGGCAGCGACCGGATTGGGGAATGCTTCCGTTCTGAATGTCCAGACAGGTGTGTTTACTGCATCCTCTCCGTCGCCTTCCTCCGGGTCTGCTGTTGTCGGGACGACTTTCCAGTAATATTTTGTATTATATTCCACCTCATCGGGGATAATATTCATCGAAGAGTATGTCGTCTGGCCGTCTATATAGTCAACCCATTGGTAGTTTTCAACCACTTCGAAATCACCTGTGGTGTTCAGATAGACCCTAAAACCGGCAGGGTTAGTATAAAGCGTATCAATGAAATAATCCCAGCTTAAACTGTCTATATCAACAGGGATATTTGTAGAGTTATGCTCAGGGGCGGGGTTAACTGCAAATTTAGGATAGGGATGAATCTCGGTTGTGAATGACCAGACAGGGCAGTTCTCTGCATCACCTCTATCGGGATATTCAGTTGTGGGAACGACTTTCCAGTAATATGTCGCTGCATAATTAAGAGCAGGGATTGCCTCAGAACTGAAAAACTCTTCCTCACCCTCGATATACGGTATCCAGTCATAATCATCGTCCGCTCCGAAATCTCCGGTCGTATTCATATATACTCTAAAGCCGACAGGATTTACATAAGCAGGGTCTGTAGTATAACGCCAACTGACCCGGTCAAGTTCAACCGAAATATCCGACGCTCC
>PWNZ01000188.1 GCA_003564135.1 Candidatus Cloacimonadota bacterium | reverse complement strand
TATAACGAAGACGAGCTAACATGGGAGAAAGAACCGGATACCTATTATTCTGACTTTGATCTGTTTACGGTATTGGCTTTGGTTCGTAAAGAGAAAGATGAACCCTCTCGTGCGCACCGGGTGGTGCCACTGAGATTAGGATTGGTATCAAAATCAAAGATTCCTAAGAAGAACCTATCTACCGGCCTGCCCCTTGCATATCGTATTCATCCATATCGTTTTCAGAGTGAATCGGTGTTATCAGCCCAGGTAGTGGATATCCCGTCCCGTAAGCAGCAGAATATGCCACACACGAAGCGGCTGCACTATATCACAGCTACCGATACAGGGCAACTCTATGAGATGGTTTTTGACCATGATCAATCCGACTGGCTTCTTGTCAGAACAGTAGATGATGTATGTATCGGAGGCCGGTAAAGAGGTGGGTTAAAAAAAATGAAAAAATTTTGTAAGGAATTGCCGTTTTTCGGTTCATACTTATGAGAACACGAACACAAAGAAAAAATTGGGAAGTAATTGAGCACACTTTCCAACCTTATTGAGAGAGAGTAAATGGAGCTGTGGTGGTGAATCACAGCTCCTTTTTTTACTATCAATATGAACTACTACTACATACGGCACTATGAACGATATTATTCGGCTAACCCGACAGATCCACTACTTTGTACGTGGAAAACTAAACTGGGAAGAATCCCTTGAACTCCTGGATGAAATTGTGGAGTCTGAGGAGTGGATGAGTCATTTGGAAATGGATATGTTCCTATATAATATGGCTATGAAAAGAAAGAGAATGATAGAATGTCTGCACCTAAATTAACTCACATACGATATTGGAGTATTTGTCTACTCCTTATATTTTCATCGTGCACTCCTACTGAAACAGTTACAGAAACTGAAGTAAAGGTTCTGACTTCAGTTGCGCCAGAAGAACCTGTTGATCGTACATTTACCTATGCAGGTAAGCCGGAAGTAGTAGATTATCCACATGAGATTACTATTCTGTATAATGAGGGATACGTTTCAGGTTATGATGAGATAAGAGGTACACCGGCTTGGGTTGCTTACAGAGTATTTCATATGGATGAATATTTCAGCAATCCAAGGCCAAGCCGTTTTTTGATTGATGACAGAACAGAAAACCGTATTTCACACGATGATTATACACACTCTGGTTATGACCGGGGGCACATGGCACCAAACTTTGCAATTGTCAGCAGATTTGGGGCAGATGCTCAAAGAGAAACTTTTTTGATGACGAATATCGTGCCACAACGCCCATCATTAAACAGGCATTGGTGGCAACGACTGGAAAGGCTAATTGCCAGAGACTATTCTGAGGCTTATGATGAAGTTTGGGTAATAGTTGGTCCAGTGTTTAAAGAAACGGGAGATTGGCTACATGATAAAGTTAAAGTGCCTACACATAATTACAAGATCATTATAACTGAAATTGAGGGTCAATTCTCAATGAAAGCGTTTCTGGTACATCAAGAAGTGGGCGGCAGTGAGCCTCATGAACCCTACTTCACAACAGTACGATACATCGAGGAGATTACAGGACTGAATTTCAATCCGTTATTTGATGACGCTTTTGCGGATAGTGTGGAGAACTTGAAGGTTGATGAAATGTGGTAAAAGTGTTTTGGGATTAATAGATTACTAAGAAATATGAGATTACTATAAATCATATTGATAATTAATAGTAATCTTTGTATACTATGGTAGTTGCGAATATTAATCCCAAAATTCAATATGGAACTCCCAAAAGAAGAAATACCAGATTTAAAGCCTAAAACAAGCTTAATAAAAAAAGAATCCAAGCGAACAACATTTAAGTTAAGTGCTCAAAGCCTGAATGCTATTGACTGGATGGTAGACTATTACAATATGACAGCAAAAGAAGTCTTCGACTCTATATGCTCTGGGGACTCAATTGTAGAATATGCTGTAAAGTTTGCAAAAGAAAGCGAAGGGTTAGCTGATAAAGAACTTACAAGAAAGACTTTTGTTATCAGTCAACAGGCTCTTGGCTTTTTAAACAAAACTTCAGATGAGCAAAAAATATCAAGAGACCTTTTGGTCAACAAACTTATTCTTATTTATAAAGTTCTGCTGGATAGAAGTATTGAACAAGAAGAGAAGAATGAAGAGAAGGCACTGAAAATCATTCATGAGTTTTGGAAAGAAGCAGAAGAGTTAGAAACACAACTAAAAGCTTTGTTAGGTGATGAACATCCAATACTTACAAGATTAGGCACAATCTCAATAATCATCGGAAATTTATACGGTGCTATAGAATCGAAGTTATCAGATGGAACACCGATAGATCCCTATGATATGTGATAAATCAACGTATAATCTTTAAAGGACACACTATGCTAATAACAAAACATGTATTAAGCCGTAGCCAGCAACGAGGGATACCAAGGTCAATCGTAGAGTTAATACTACAATATGGTGAACCTAAAAATGCGCCTGGAAATGCCTATAAGTATGAAGTGGCAGGGAAAACTATACCTCAGTTGCAATCCCATCTTAAAGGTCTTTTGCAAGAAGTTGAAAAACTAAGAGATAAAGTTGTAGTGGTTTCTGACGACGGCTGCATCATCACAGTTTATCACAAATAAATACATTTTTATCATGGACAAATTAGAGTTCCAAAGAAAGTTCAGACTTTTTTACACAAAGGCTGATTACAAAACAAGATTAGAAATTGATCGAGAAATACATCGAGTATTGGTAAGAAGTGACAGTGAGAAAAGATTGTACACTGCTTTTTTTAAAGCTGTAAAAAACGGCAATACAGCGGCCGTTGAAAAGATGTTAACATCTGATGTAAGAGTCGATATCAATAAACAGGATAAGGGTTTAGGAAATACCGCTTTAATCTATGCTATAGTGAATGCCGACATTGCGCTTGTTAAGATGTTATTGGATTTTGGTGCAAACCCACTCATCAAGAACAATAAAGGCAATAACAGTTTAGACGCGGCAAAGATTGTGAAGGAGAACGCCAAACTTGTACAACTGATTTCAGAATATATCTAAGAAAGGGAGGGCGGACAACCCCCCTTTTTTTACCTGCCTCTCCAGTTTGGCGCATAGGATGGGTCTCCGGCACCAGTGTTACCTGAGATCGTCATACCTAAAAGGATGAGCACGACCCCAAAAAACAACAGAAACGTAAACAAACTGCCAAAGCAGCCTTGATCCTTCGGATTGTAATCGGGATTCTCTCTCATCTTTTTCGCTGTATATCTGAAGTCCAGTACACCGATAGTAAAGCATACGGCTCCTATCAACATGATGGTTAATCCAATATCCATGGCATTTTGTTTTTAAGAGTTAATATGAAAAAAGGCATCCCCCATACCGAGAGATGCCCTTGTAAGTGTTTACCGGCCGTTATGCGCCATTCCGATAACGGTTGAAGAGGGTTCAGCACCTTGCAGATCATCGGAGTCGTTGAGCCACTGCATGATCCTGGCACCGGTTTCTTCGGTAATCATGAAGATGCTGTCACCAAACAGATTGGTGCGATCCTTGGTGGCTTGGGCCTCGTGTGAAGAAGCCGAAATGTCCAAAACACAGGAGAATTCATATTCAACTCCATCGCGATGAATAGGAGCAAGCCCCACTTTTTTGGGTGTAAATTTTCCTTTTTCGTTTTCTTGAAGCAAATACTCTGTTTTGCTTCTCAATGTAACTATGGTGTGGACATTGGAAGCGAGTGTAGCCCTGAGATATAGCTTGTAATGCTCATTGGCGGTTTGCCAGTTCGCAAAGCTGTTACCCCCTCTATCATCAAGAGACTTTTTGTAGGATAGCACCCCCTCCCACCAGTGTGATCCACTGTCCTGAATAATTACATCGTAATCATTATTCAATGCATACTTCGTTGCTTCGATGAGTTTATTGATTGTGTAGGGAGGCTCAATTTCAGTCACATCAAAGTCAAATTGAGAGGCATATAGATTCGAACTACCATTCTCAGTGTCAATGACTGCAATCTTTCCGTTTGGTACCAGCCCGCGGGCCAGCCGTAAAGCTGAGAATGTCTTCCCAGCGCCACTTGCTCCCGAAAGTGCAATTTTTAAATATGCTGACTGTTTTCTTGCTTTTTGAAACATGGTTATCTCCGTTTTAAGTTATTTGATTCGTAGATGGGTTCCCCGGGGCAGGATGGTAGCAAAGCGCTGAGCTTCCTCGTCTCCTCGAAGTATAGCGTCCCGGATTGCGGATAAATCGGGTTCCCGGTACGAGCGAATAAACTGGTCAGGCAGGTTTTGTTCGCTTACATCTTCGTG
>PWNZ01000023.1 GCA_003564135.1 Candidatus Cloacimonadota bacterium | reverse complement strand
TTACTCGCACAAAACCACAAACAGCAAGTAGATTACTTACACTCTCAAGGTTCACAAGGAACTATTGTAGAGAACGCACACGCCGAAGTTGATAAACAATGGGCGGAAGGCGGATTTGACGCTGAAATTGAACCTGATTCAATCGGATTAGTTTTGCTTTCCTTAATGGGAGATGTATCTTCTGCACCAGAAGGAACAGGACATTTGCATACTTACGACCTTGACGACAATTCAGCTAATCACCAATCACTAGCAGTCTATACAGCAGAACCTTCAAGAGATGAAACATTCTCTTTAGCTTGTATGGATAGTTTAACTTTCAATTTTGAGAGAGGGAAGATTTTAGATTTTAGTGCGAATTACATTTCGCAAGCAAGTTCGCCAGATTCACACACGCCAGCGTTTACAGATTTAAAAGTATTCAGACCTAAAGACTTTCATTTTTATATTGCGGATGACATAGACGGATTAGATACAGCAGACGAGGTGTTTTTAAAGAGTTTCAATCTTGAGTTCAACAAGAATCTTGAACACGATGATGTTTTAGGGTTGGAATCACCTCAAAACTTCTTAAATAAGGTTTTTTCCACAAGTGCGACAATGGAGTTATTCCATAAAGACGAAACATACAGAAACCTATTTAAAGCTGGAACTCCAAAAGCAATCAGGGTAAAAATAGAAAATCCTGATCTTGAGATAGATGAAGCAACTAAAGCGACAGGAACAGCAACAGTTGTAGACTACGCAGAATTGTCAGGCAAGAAACTCACAGTAGGAGGGGTTGAACTTGTTGAGGGCGTAGATTGGACTGCGGATACTTCAAATGACGCAACAGCAACAAGTTTAGCAAGTGCAGTAGACGCATTGCCGAATGTAACAGCAAGTGCAACAACAAACGAAGTAAACATAGTAGCGGCGACTGGTGGAACAGCAGGTAACTCAATCTCTTTAGAGTCAGACGGAGGAGCAAGTCTAACAGTATCAGGAGCAAATCTAGAAGGGGGTCTTGATGATGGAACTTATGCTAATATGGTCTTTGACTTCGCAAGAGTTTACTTTTCAGAACACGACGAGAATAACGGTAGAGATGACATTAAAGCACAAACTATCACATTGTCTTTTGCAGTAAACACAGATGAAGCAACAATCCCATTCGGACAAGTAAGATTGTTAAACGAAACAGAAAGTTATTAACCAATAAAATATGCCAAGTTTAAAGGACAGCAGAAAGACAATAAAGACCTCTATCCTTGATATTGAAGGAAGCGAGGTTATATTATGGGATGAGATGACAATGGGGGACTTTGACGACATAAGAGATACTGAATCAGCAAAAGAAAGAGGAGGGAAAGCTGTCTTGTATCACATTAAGGAATGGAATCTTGATGAGCCATTAACTCTTGAGAATGTCAGTTTGCTCACCGACAGACAAGCGAATCACTTACTTGAACAGACCAAATGGGGTAGGGATTTGAAAAAGGGTAGGGAGAAACTGGAAGAAGAAGTTGCTGAAAAAAAAAAGAACTAAAGAGAGGGTTTAGTGGAGTAGCACCTTCGGCATTAACAAACAAAGTGGCTCTATGTTACATAATGCGTTGGACTGAACACGAGTACAACGCACAAAGACAAGATTTCATAGAGGCATTATTTGAATATCATAACTTCTTACAAAGTGGCTCAAAATAAATTAGATGTAGTAGTATCATTAAAAGACGAGTTCTCAAAAGGAATGGGGTCTTTGAATCAGGGGTTTTCGGATATGTCTACAAGAGCAAAATTAGCTTTTGCGGCGGTTGGGGCTGCTGCACTAGCTGGAGCAATAGCAGTAGACAACGCAAGGGCTGAAATGGTAAAGCTAACAGGTGCTTCAGGAACAGAATTAGCAAGTTTAAGACAAAACTTTAGCAGGGTTGCCTTAAGTGTTCCTAACGACTTAGGACAAGTAGCAAAAGCGATTGGAGAGGTAAACACAAGACTTGATTTATCGGGGAAACAATTAGAACAAACCAGTGAGGATTTTTTGAATTTCGCAAGAATAAGCAATACAGATGTTCAGGTTGCAGTAAGAAATGTATCAAGAATGATGGGAGATTGGGGGATTAGTGTTAATGAAACTTCGTCTATACTGGATAAATTGACTCACGCTTCACAAATAAGCGGAGTGGAGATGTCAAATCTAACAAGTCTAGCAGTTCAATATGGTGTTCAGTTTAGATCAGTAGGGTTTGAAATAGATGAAGTGGTGGCGATGTTAGCCAAATTTGAAAAAGAGGGGGTAGCGACTGAAAAGATGATGGGGGGATTGAGTATGGCTTTAGGAAGAATGGCACAAGCTGGAAAAGAACCAAGAGAAGAATTTGGACTTTTAATCAACAGAATAAAAGAAGCTGACACAGAAGGCGAGGCGTTAAGAGAAGCGATTGATATGTTAGGAACACGAGCTGGTCCAGACTTTGCTTTAGCGGTAAGAGAAGGCAGATTTGAATTAGAAGAAATGATTGAAGCGATGTCTACTTATGACGGAGCATTAAACAGAACAGCAAGAGAATCAAGAACATTCCAAGATAGCACCAATCAATTAAAGAACGCTTGGGCTTTGTTTAGTGATGAAATTTTGGCTGTTCCTTTGGGGATGTTAGCTGATGGACTAGTTGATACTATTGACGAAATGTTAGAGTGGAGAGATGCAACAGATAGAGCTAAGGATTCAGCGAGGAGATATGCTGAACAAATCTCAAAATCTCATTCAGATATAGACACGGCTATCAATATGACCGCAGGAATAAGTAGAGAGTTTTTTGAGAAAAGACAAGAAATTACGGAAGGTGATTTGAAACTCCAAGAAATGAGAGATAAAAGGGAAACGATGTTTGCTTCTTATGCTAGAGATAGGCTAGACAGGGAGATAAGAGATTTTGAAGAAGCACAATCTGATAAAACACAAGCATTATATCAATGGATGAGAGACAATGAAGAAGCGTTAGCTTCAACTGAAACTAGAACGGCAGAATATGTAGCAACAGTTGAAAGGCTTGGTATGCAAGAAGCTAGTTTCAGAACAGCCATTTTAAATGAAATGCAAGTTGAAGATGCAAGAGTAAGACAAGCTATCTTTGACAAGTCAGGTGAACTCACAGAAGACCAAGTGAAGGATTTTATTGCCAAATATACAGATATGAAAGACGAAGGATTAGGGGCAATGGAGGGTTTAAAAGACGGAACAATCGGGGCATTAGAAGAAACAAGAGCAACAGGAACGGAGAGATTTAAGGGGTTTGTTTCTGATTTGGTTGAAGATTGGAACAAAGCAGAGGGGCGGTTCAGGGCTTTAACTCTAACAATGAACATAGCACAACGAATAATGGAAGGGGCAAGGCAAATCGGGGGTGCTTTGTTTGGTAGAGCAACAGGTGGAACAGTAAGGGAAGGTAATCCTTATATTGTAGGGGAAAGAGGGCGAGAGTTGTTTGTTCCGAACCAGACAGGAACAATCATTCCTAATCATAATCTAGGTGGTGGAACAACAATCAACAATATCGTAATCAACACCAACGGATATGTAGATAAAAACGCTTTTGAGAGAATGGCTGATGAGGTTCTTATGAAGAAACTCCGCAAGAATATAATCCCAGTATGATGTTTGAAGTATTTATCAATTCAGTAGACAGAACAAGCGAGGTTCAAAGAGATACACTTCAAATAACTGATGTATTAACCAGTCAGGTTGATTATGGTAATTTCAGGATAAAAGACCCTTCGTTTACGATTAACAAAGGAGATGAGATTAGTATCAATTACGATTCAAATTTAGAGTTTGCCGGTAGAATAACAGATGTAAGGATAATTGATTCGGTTTTCAGGGTATACGAGATTGAGTTTCAGGATTGGAGCATTGATTTAGACCGAGTTAAGATAGCGAAAGTTTACCGCAACAATACCGCAAAAGAGATTATTGAAGATATGGTAAGCACCATCAACGCAGAAGGATATTCATTCACAACTAACAATGTTCAAGTCGGGCTTCAATTTGACAAGGTTGTGTTTAATTATATGGAAGTGAGTAAATGTATTCAGCAGTTAGCCGATACATTAAATTGGCATTGGTATATTGACGCAAGCAAAGATATACATTTTTTCGGTAAAGGACAAGAAGTTGCTCCGTTCAATATCACTTCAACCACAGGGGCGATAAGGAACTCAATTGAAATAGATGATTCATTTTCAGAACTCCGAAACAAAGTAATAGTAAGGGGTGGGGAGTTTGAAGCAACTGCAAGAACGGAAAGGTTTGTCGCAGACGGAGAGGCTACACTCTACAACT
>PWNZ01000090.1 GCA_003564135.1 Candidatus Cloacimonadota bacterium | reverse complement strand
TTTTGGGTGCACACTCGGTTGACTTAGCGATCTGGTCTTATTCTATATCTTCGATAATCTCTTCTGTTTCTTCCTTTAAGGTTTGTCTGTCAATTTCTTCTTCGATTTCGTCTAATATTTCCATGACTCGCTGGCCTACTCTATCAAATACAGCCTCCAGCCCGTCGCCTGTTTGCTCGGCTTTATTGATAAAATCGGTTGCCGTATAGTTATGTTTTTCGGCAACTTCTTCGAGTGTTTCTAAAAAGAAGTATTCATAATCTTCATCAAACTGGAAGTCTTCAGTTTCTATCATATTGATAGCTAGCTTATCGGAAAATTCAATAGAAATTTCTTCGTAAGCTTCATCACTCATTTTAGGTGCACAAGCTACTACTGTCAATACAGCAAGCAACAGTATTATTTTGTAGGTTTTTATCATTTTTCCTCCGTTAAATCTTTATGGTTCAACCAGCGACACTTTATCTCCTTTGGTAACCCCGTCAATGATTTCTACAAAGTTGAAGTCATTGATACCCGTTCTGATGGGCGTTCCAACGGTTGCTAAAGAGTCGTTCTTAACTTTATAGACTATATCATTATCATCATCGTCACTGAATACTGCACTAATGGGGATGATCACAATATTATCTTTAGATTCGCCGTAGATAGTCACATTAGCTGTCATCCCCGGTCTGAGTGGAGTATCCTGTTCTGCAATACGTACTTCAATAGGGAAGACTTTGACGTTATTTCTGGTTATTGCTAACGTCCCGATATTTTCGATAACGCCGTTAAACTGCCTGGTTGGATAAGCGTCGACTTGAATCCTGGCTTTTTGTCCCAAAGCAACTTTACTGATATCGACTTCGTTAATAAAAGCGTTTACCACCAAGTTTTTTAGATCGGCCAATCTAACAATAACAGTTCCATCGGAGAAAGAGCTGGTACTGGAGACAACCATTTCTCCCTCTTCGACCTTCTTCTCAAGAACTGTTCCCGACCCTGTAGAAACAATTCGGGATACATTGCCGTCGGTGTCAATTTCCTGGATCAGTTCATATTGCTGCAGTGCGCTCTGATAGTTTATACGGGCGATGCCCAATTCATCTACAGCATTATCAACTTCTGATTTGGCAATAAAGTTCTGATCAAATAATTCCTGTCTTCTTTCGTATTCTTTCTCGGCATTTTGCAGTCTGATCTTGGTAAGATGGATATTATTGCGGATATTGGCGATCTGGCTCGCCTGGTTGAAGTCAGGCTCTATCTCGGCGATAAGGTCTCCTCTCTCTACGTAATCTCCTTCGTTGACGAAGAAGCTGACAACTTTTCCGCTGATTCTGGATTTGATCTCAACTTCACGTAAAGGTTGAATCTCGCCAACCTCATGAAGCATAATACTAATCTCACCGAGCTTAGCTTCTTCATATCTCAAAGCAGTCCTCGAAATATCCCGAGATACCGGTCTTCTGAAAGTGCAAAATCCGATAACAACTACAAGTATAAGTAATATGACACCTATGACAATTTTTTTCATTTATGTCCCATTTGGTTTTATTAAAGTAAGATGAGTTACCATCTACCTAAAATTGGGTACGATAAAAACAAGTTGAGCTCTTCTTGTTTTAGAAGTCTTTGATAGTAACGAGTACTTAGCTCGATAGTCGCTTCGTGATAATCTTTTGTAGCTTGTTCCAGCTCTATCAGGCTCAAAACTCCTTGATCAAATCGGCTACGGGCGAGCTCTAAGGTCTCTTCTGCAAGCTCTTGCCTTCTCTCAGACAGCTCATAAAGTCGATCTTCCCTTTTTAAGTTACGGATCATCTGTTGGTATTGCTTTTGATATCCTGACTCTATTCTGTCAATGTTAATTTCTTGGATCATCTTTTCGCGTCTGTTTCTATGGTGTGTTTGCCTGTTTTGTACATAATTAAACAGTGAATACGAAGCAGATAACGAGACGGTATAGGAGTCGCTATAGTCGTCAAAAGATAGAACATCATCATCAGTCCTGATGATATAGGAATAGTTTAACGAAATGTTAGGCAGAAAACTGAGCTTGCTCTGCGTCAAAGTAAGATCAGCTTTTTTTAAATTATTTTTTACTAAGGTAAGGTCAACAGGCTCACGATAGTTAGGCAATTCTTCGGAAACAGGTATCTCGATTTCGGCGATAGGATGGCCTTCATCATCAATATTGAGATACATAAAAAGATCTTCTCTAGATTCTTTTAAGTGCTGCTGAGAGTCTTCCAATGATACTTGAGCATTTATCAGTGCTATTTCAGATTGTTTTAACTCAATCAACGATCGTTGATCAAGCCGGTGAAGCAGTTCGGTTTGCTCCTTTACCCTTTCTTGGATAGCCAGGTTTCTTTTTTGAATTTCAACTCTTTTTTGAGCTTCTACCGTTCGTATCACTCGCAAAAAGACTTCAAAGACGGTTGATTTCTTATTTTCCTGATAGGAGAGTTCGGCATTGCCCCAATCTATTCGAGACCGGCGCCAGTTGAAATATCTCGAATCGTTTAAATAAAGGTTTTTACTTATACTAAGCCCGGCACTAGTTCGGCTGTCACCAGTGTATTCGTGACCAACATTGACATTGGCGGAGGGCAGGAAATCAACATAGCTGGAAGTTAATGAAGATTTGCTGTTTTTTAGGCGTAAAGCTTCAGATTGCCTTTCATGGGAATTCTGTAATCCTAATTCGATCAATTCTTCGAGATCGTAAACCCTCTCGCTGTTTGACATCAACGCTAAAGGTATTGTGAAAAAAAGCAGAATCACTGTACAGGTTATTATCTTTGCTGTGGTTGTCATAGTATTGTAGTCCTCAGTATTTTATCTTACTATAAGAAAGACAATCATATTGAACAATCCCATCAGGAAAAAGAAGCAGGCAGATACAATTACCATGTATCTATGAACGTAGCGTAGATAATACTTTCTGATGATGTAAACATCGATCTTTTGGTCTAAAAGATCAATATAGCTTTCAACTTTGTATTCTTCTATCAGAAAAGGGACGAAACTCCTGACAAATTGCCTAAATACTTCAAATGATATCTGAGCGGATAGTAAACTGATCCGATCTAAAAAAAAATGAGGGAGACAACGCACCTTTTTCAGCGATAAAAACTTGTCTAAGACCTGATTATAGGTTTTTCTTTCCAATCTGGAGATGTTGCTCTCATAATCAAAGTTTTTACATTCGATCAGAAGACTTTCTAGTAAGTCATGCAGCTTTTGTGACAAGTTTTCTTTCTGCCTGAAGATAAACCCGGGGGTGAATGGCACTTTCATGCCCTTTATCCGCCATTCACGGGTTGGGTGAAACAGAAACACACGAAAAAGATAAATTCCTGCAAGCCCGAGAATAACGTTGAGGAAGATAAATGATAAGGCTGATAAATAGAACATGATTAACCTGTATCAGAACCTGCGAGAAACTCCACCACCACCGGAGCTGCCACCACCGAAACCGCCAAATCCACCGAAACCGCCAAATCCACCACCCCTTCCGGAACTCCCTCCAAAGCCACTCATTCCTCGGCCTGACATACCGAAAATCAAGAGCCATGGTAGAATCCTACCTCGGGTTACGACTATCAAGAAGATGAAAAGCAAAAAACCTGCTAAGCCGGCAAATGGGCTTATTTCTTGTCCCTCATGAACATAATCGGCAGTACCGGTCAGCTCTACTCCCCTTTCACGGGCGGCAATCTCCGCAAAAACTGCGACTGTTTGTAAGACTCCCTGACTATAGTCGCCACGCCTGATATAAGGTATCAAGTGTTCATCGACAATTGAGCCTGTTCGACCATCGGGCAAGAAACCTTCGGCACCGTAACCCGTTTCCACTCTTACCCAGCTGTCTTCTACGGCTATCAGGATAAGCAACCCTTCATCATCTTGCGAACCGATACCCCATTCTGCGTAAAGTTCGGTGGCATAATAGTTTATATCTTCCCCTTCTAATGACGGAATTGTAACTACCGCTATTTCAAAGCCGGTTTTATCTCGAAGCTCGGTGATAATATTAAGGAGCCGGTGCTCGGTATTTCTATCTAATCGTCCGGCAAAATCATTAACCCAACCTCTAGATTGGGGAAAGTTGTTAGCTGCCAGGAAGGACAAGCTCAATGTAAGAAGGACGGTTAAAACCACGATTGCTAAAGGGGTCAGGTTTTGTGGATAACGAGAACTCATGATTTATTTCTCCTTGTGCTTACTATGTTTAAAATTGATTTACCAGTTACCAGTGATTCCGGAACGCTGACTTCAGTCGGCTGGCACGCCGGCTTCAGCCGGCAATTTTTAATCATTTCCTCGGGTGTCA
>PWNZ01000033.1 GCA_003564135.1 Candidatus Cloacimonadota bacterium | reverse complement strand
GGAGGAACATCTAGTTTTGACGGTACAGATTTAAGTGCTGATAGTAGATCTGATATTTTTGTGGCCAAAAAAAATGTGCAAGGCCAATGGATATGGGCTGAAAGAGTCACAGGATTGGGCGAAAGTTATTTTAGCTCAGCAATCGCAGTTGATAATACCGGAAACAGTTATATAACGGGAAGATTTAACAGAAATATTCTTTTTGGCAATATTGAACTCAGAAGTTCCCGCCCGATAACAGATAAGATATTTATTGCCAAGATAAGCAGCGATGGCGAGTGGCTCTGGGCACATAAAGCAGGTGGTTCGGGTGGTGTTTCCAACAACCAAGGGTGGGACATTGCTGTTGACAATGTTGGCGATGTCTATGTGACCGGAACTTATATTGGTGACGCCTCATTTGGTCATATCCAATTACCGAGCGGAGGATTTCCATTTTTTAGCAGTAGTTTTGCAGCCAAATTGAGCAGCGATGGGGTTTGGAGATGGGCAACCGGTACAACAGCTAATCCCAGCAGAGCTATCGCAGTAAGTAATGACGGTAGTATTTATGTTGCCGGATCATTCGGATATTTAGAGGAAACAGCAACTTTTGGCAACATAACTCTTCATTCATCGGGTGGGTATGATTCCTTCATAGCAAAAATGAGTAATTCAGGGTCTTGGCTTTGGGCACGCAGAGCAGGTGGAAGTGAAGATGTAAAATGTTTAAATATCGGTGTTGATGAAATTGGTAATTGCTATATTGCCGGCATTTTCAGAGGACAGGCCGGTTTTGGAGATATAAACCTGCAAAGCTCCAACAGAGATGATTTGTTTATTGCCAAAATTGATCAAAGAGGAGTCTGGCAATGGGCCACACAAGCTAAAGGGCTTGTTTCTTATTATACGCCTTTATGGACAGACAGCAGCGGTAATAGCTATGTAGCGGGTGGTTTTTCACGTACCGCTGCCTTTGGAGATACCGAACTGCAGAGCCTCGGAGGCCAAGACCTATATGTAGCCAAACTCAACTCGGATGGTGTTTGGCAATGGGTCAGACAAGGAGGAGGAGAAACAGATGCTCAGGCTACAGCAGTAATTGCCGACGAACTTGGAAATTGCTATGTCGCGGGAAATTTTGAAGGTACTTTAACCATAGGAAATGAACGACTCACTACTCGCGAAAATATTGCAATATTTACTGCTAAATCATTCATTACAACCACAGACATAAATGATGACGAACAGCCTCTGGATATGGCTGATTACACTATGCTGGGCAGAAATTATCCCAACCCCTTCAACCCGCAAACCGCAATCGAGTTTAGCTTAAATAAAGAGACTGATGCAGAAATAGGCATTTATAACTCAAAAGGGCAAAGAGTTAAGACCCTGAAGAATAGATTTATGCCGGCAGGGACTCACAAGGCTGTCTGGAACGGAAAAGATGATAATGGTAACTCTTTGAGTTCGGGAGTTTATTTCTATCGCTTAATAACACCTCAATATGATACAGTAAAAAGGATGCTGCTAATAAAATAGTGTCAAATGACTATGTGAACTTAAAGCAGATATAGAGTAAGTATAGAGCAAAAAAGGGGACAGGCAATGTCCTCTTTTCTATTTAAACCCAGATAATGCAGTGGGGCAGTCTCTTTACAAGAAAAGTGCTGCATATATTTCCTTATATAAATGATTTGCGTTCAAAACAAAATGAAAAAAAATAAAGGAGAAAAATATGCAACACAATCAATTAATTAAGGGGCATAAAAAAGGTCAAGTAAAAATCAAACTTAGTCCAAAGCTCATCACTGAAGATATGCCGGCCGCAGGTTTCTCGAATTCTTTTATAAAGGGACATGATTTTGTAGGTGTTATTTTTGCTGCTGCCCGTCAACGAGATTGAATATTACAGTCCAATAGAGCCACTTGCACGGAGTTTTTGAGCCACCTCTCCGCGGAAATTGAGCCACCCCTTTCGCTCGGCAGAGCCACCTTGCCTTTTTCGTGCTAATTTAATCCATGTATTTATGCACCATAGTGGTGTAAATACAACATGGAGGTCAGTATTATGACCAATTATCGCGAGATTATACGATTGAACAGTTTGGGAGTAAGTAGGCGAGGCATAGCTTCAAGTTTATCCTGTTCCCGAAACACTGTATCGAAGGTTCTGCAACGAGCAGAAGAGTTGGGGCTTGAATGGCCATTACCGGAGAGTTTATCCAATCAGATTATCGGAGAAAAGCTTTTTCCGGCAGAAAACATATCGAGCAATTATCTGATGCCTGATTACTCACAAGTGCACAAAGAACTTGCTAAAAGTGGTGTGACATTGTCATTGTTATGGCATGAGTATTCTGAAGGCTGTAGGAATAGTAATACCATTCCTTACAAGTATACTCAGTTTTGTAAGTACTATCATGACTATTCTTGCAAGACAAAAGCGACAATGCGTATTCAGCATAAGCCGGCAGAAAAGCTTGAAGTAGATTGGGCAGGACAGACTGCCGTTATCAAAAACAACATCACCGGAGAACCTATAAAAGCTTATGTTTTCGTTGCGGCTCTTCCGTACAGTGGCTATTCTTATGTGGAAGCCTTTCTTTCTATGAATATGGAAAGTTGGATACAGGCTCACATAAACTGTTTCCACCACTTCAAGGGTGTTACTAAGATATTAGTCCCTGATAACCTTAAAACCGGAGTTGATTCGGTATCTTGGCGGGATACTACCATTAACAGGATATATGCTGAGATGTCATCTTATTACGATACCGTTGTTATTCCGGCGAGAGTAAGGAGACCAAAAGACAAGCCGAGTGCTGAAGCAACCGTTGGTGTTATATCTACATGGATTCTTGCCGCTGTGAGGAATGACACCTTCTTTTCCCTCCACGAACTAAATACAGTAATAAGGGTCAAACTGGAGGAGTTTAATACAAGACCGTTTCAAAAGAAAGAAGGCAGCAGGAAAAGTGTCTTTCTGAAAGAAGAACAGCATTTGCTCATTCCTTTACCGGTGCAACCGTACGAATTGGCTACTTGGACAAAAGCAACCGTTCAATTTAACTATCACATCAGCTTTGATAAGATGTACTACTCTGTTCCTTATGAATACATAAAGCATCGAGTTGACGTGAGGGCTACAAGAAAGGTAGTAGAGATTTTCTATAACTCTTGCAGGATAGCCTCTCACGTTAGAAAATTCGGTTATCCCGGTCAATATCAGACACAACCCGAGCACATGCCGGAACAACATCAAAGATACCTTAAATGGGATGCAGATCGTTTTATTTCTTGGGCTCAGCAGGTAGGTGAAAGCACTACTGTTGTCATTAAATCTATATTGACATCTTGCCGTGTAGAGCAACAAGGATATCGATCTTGCTTGGCTCTTCTAAAATCTGCTGACAAATATTCTGTTCAAAGGCTCGAAAGTGCGTGTCAAAGAGCATTGTCATATACTCCAAATCCCGGGTATAAAACCGTGCATAATATCTTAAAAAACGGTTCAGATAGGATAAGCGGTACTTCAGGGGAGGTAAAGAAGGATCAGGCTTCAGAGTACGAAATCACCAGAGGTGCAGACTATTACAGGGGGAAAGACAGATGATAAATCAATCGACTATCAGTAAACTTCATGAGATGCATCTAAACGCCATGGCTGATACATTCTCGAATCAACTGCGTGATCCGGAGTTTAATACTCTGCAATTTGAAGAACGATTTGGTCTATTAATAGACGCTGAATGGGCTAAACGAAAAAACAATAAACTGCTTAGGATTATAAAGCAGGCAACTCTTAAATTTAGTCAGGCATGTATAGAAGATATTGAATATCATCCCGACAGAAAGCTCGATCGATCTGAAATTACCCGGTTGTCGAGTTGCAATTTTATAAACGAAAATCGTAACATTATAATCATAGGTGCATCCGGCAACGGCAAATCTTGGTTAGGATGTGCTTTCGGTATTGCTGCCTGCCGGAATTACTATCCTGTAAAATACATACGGCTCCCGGAGTTATTGGATGAACTTGCGGTTGCCAGAGGTGAAGGTATGTTCAAAAAGGTAATAAGGCAGTACAAGAAAGTAAAGCTGCTAATACTTGATGAATGGCTACTAACTCCATTAAAAGATCAAGAAGCCAGAGACTTACTCGAGATTGTAGAAGCAAGATACCAGTATTCTTCGACCATATACTGTTCTCAATTCAGACCCGGTGGATGGCATGAGAAGATTGGCCAAGAAACTCTTGCAGATGCCATCCTTGACCGAATCATACATGACTCGTAT
>PWNZ01000189.1 GCA_003564135.1 Candidatus Cloacimonadota bacterium | reverse complement strand
TTCAGCCACCGAGAACACTGAAGGCACCGAGAAATAAAGAAGTTATAATCATAGGCTTAGGTGTCTTCATTATTCATTATTCATTGACGAAGTCATGAAGGTTTACTATGTTTAGAATCGATTTACCAGTTACCAGTGATTCCGGAACGCTGACTTCAGTCGGCTGGCACGCCGGCTTCAGCCGGCAATTTTTTAATCATTCCCTTGGGTGTCTGTCTTCACTAAAATTATACATCGTACATTGTAAATTATACATTACTTTTCACAGTCATGAGCGTTTACTATGCTTAAAATTTCTCCCGCAGATTTCTCAGATTCCCCAGATTAATGGAACGCTGACTTCAGCCGGTAATTTAATCATCATCCCCTTGGGTGACATCATTTTGCAATTATACATCGTACATTGTAAATTATACATTACTTTTCACAGTCATGAATATTACTTATGAGCAAAATTATTTTAATAACAAGGAGTAAAACTATGTATAATAAGCTAAAAAAATATATACATTACATTGTTTCTAAGAAAAAAACTACTTATAATAAGATAGTCAATGACGAAATACCCAAGGAAGCAGCGGCTCTGACCTTTATAACGGTCTTAAGCTTTATACCTTTTTTGATGCTGATCTTCTTTGTTATACCCGACATCCCCGGCTTAGACATCCAGATGTATCTTCAAGACCTGTTTTTGTCGATACTGTTACCCGACTCAGTAGAGGTGGGATCGGAATATGTGAGCAGGATATTAGACCAGAGAGCCTCCTTGAGTCTTTTTAACATCGTTTTGCTGGTAATCACCTCTTTTGCGCTCTTCAAGTTCATCAACAGCAGCTTTGACAAAGTACTTAATGCCCGGGAACTTGTGCAGAAAAAGCTTCTTTTTAAGATTAGTAGGTTCATCGGCATGATATTGTTTGGTTTCATTTTTATTTTTGTTTTATTTTCATCGACTTCTCTTTCTTTTATCACCAGGATTTTTGATCTTCCCTTGATACGGAATTTCTCTTTTATAGTTATACCATTTGTCTTGTTTTTTATGGTGAATTCTTTGATCTATTTCTTTGCTACAAGTATCAAAATTAGAATCAAGTCTATTGTTTTGGGCTCGGTATCTGCTTCGTTAATCTGGATCGTTGCGAAATTAGGGTTTGACTATTATATAGCCAACTGGACCAATATGGAGGTGGTGTTTGGTGTTATATCAGCGTTACCGATATTCCTGCTTTGGATATATCTTAATTGGGTAATTATTCTTTTAGGTTTGGAATTTATTGCGTCTTTAGAGAAGGATGAAATCAACGAAGCTATACAAGAAAAAACTATTACGGAGTAAAATTATGCAAACAGCCCTAATCAGTGTTAGCAATAAAGAAGGAATTATTACCTTAGCAGAGAGTTTAATTAGCTCGGGATACCGGATCATTTCTACCGGTGGAACGGCCCGCTATTTAGAAGAGAACGGAATAAAGATCGTCCCGATTAATCGTATTACAGATTTCCCGGAGATTTTAGATGGTAGAGTCAAGACTCTTCACCCTAAAATATATGGAGCCATTTTAGCCGATATTGATAACGATAAGCATCGGCAAGAACTGGACAAGTTTATGATAGCCAATATCGAGGTAGTTGTAGTAAATCTTTATCCCTTCGAACAAGTCAGGAAGAATAAAGACTCGACACACAAAGATATTATTGAAAATATCGATATTGGGGGAGTTACATTACTTCGGGCGGCAGCGAAGAATTATCAGCACGTTACAGTACTTTCACAGAGCAGTCATTATAGAATGCTTATCGAAAGCCTTTCTCAAAGAAAAGGCCTGACAGAAAAACAAAGAATGGAGTTAGCTGTAAAAGCCTATCAAACTACTTCTCAATACGACCGAATGATTTCCTCATATCTGGTTGGTAAAGCTGACGATAACGGTAATTTACTCGAGCTGCCTCAACTTCAAGAATACCACCGGCTCAGATACGGAGAAAACCCGCATCAACAAGGATACTACCTGAGTTGTAACGCCAACAAGATGATCGATCTAGTACACGGAAAACCTTTATCATATAACAACTACTTGGATATAGATGCTGCATTAAAGACGATCATTAAATTTGACAGGCCGACAGTTTCAATATTTAAGCATACAAATCCTTGTGGAGTTGCCTGTGATGATAACCTGGCTCAAGCCTATCACAAAGCTTTTAGTACCGATACCAAATCACCTTTTGGCGGGATTGTCATCACTAATAAGAAGTTATCATTAGAAACTGCTAAAGCTATTAATAAAGTTTTTACCGAGATAATTTTAGCTCCTGATTATGACTCTCAAGCTCTTGAGTTTCTAAGAAAGAAAAAGATGAGAAGGTTGATCCGATATTCTCCTGAAAATATCGAAGAATATAAAGGTTCGGCTAGATATATAACCTGCCTTAACGGTATTTTAGCCCAAAAAACCGATATTGGATTTGATAATCAGGATGATTGGCAAGTTGTGACAGATAAAAACCTGACAGAAAAGCAAATGAGAAATCTGAGATTTGCCTGGAAAGTAGTGTCGGTACTCAAGTCTAACGCAATATGCATAGCTTCTGATGAGCAGACTATCGGGATGGGAATGGGGCAGACCAGTAGAGTAGATTCAATGGAACATGCCTTACTGAGAGCTGAGAGGTTTGGTCATCAGATAAATGGAAGCGTATGCGCATCTGATGGTTTCTTTCCTTTCCGTGATTCAATAGATTTGTTAGCCGCTAAAGGTGTTAAAGCAATAATACAGCCCGGAGGATCAAAAGGTGATAGTGATGTCATAAGCGCTTGTAATGAACATAATATCGCTATGATATTCACCGGGATGAGGCACTTTGCCCATTAATAGAATTTTTTTGCTGCATTAGCAGCGCAAACAGCTAAGAGGGTTAATCAGGCTGGCTGGTTTCAATAAGAGTTTGGAAGCTTGAACAAGCTTCCAAACTCCTCGAAAGTGGTTCATCCTTGGCCAATAGCTCGAGCAGCGATTCTAAGACCTCATGACGGGGAACTTTCAGGCGAACAAAGGTCTGGTGTTTTCCGTCATCGTAGATATAGGTGCGCCTTTTTGCGATTGTTAAACCGGAAAATTCACTGCCGGAGGTTTTGGTGATTATTTTGTCGATCCCGGTTATTGATGTCTGGTCATGTATCTGTGCCTGATTTACTATTTCTGTGAAAACTTTTCTTGTTTCAGCAGCGATTGTGGTTGGTGATTCTGAAGTTGCATTTAGGAAAGCAGCCTGTTGAGAGGCTTCGATATTGTTTTTTGTTGCCTTACCATAGATATACAGATACTTTTGGCTGTCTTGGAGATAGTACCACTCGGGTTCTATACTCTGTTCTATTTCATCTTTTTCTGCTTCTTTTTGAGAGAATCTTACCAAAGAAAAAATGACGGTAACCAATAAGATAAATAATATGGCGGCTATTAATATTATTCTTTTCATGGTTTGCCGGTTCAGGAATTATCGGTCAGATAATTTCTTATCCTTAGCTTAATATATACAGTATAAGTCAGATTATTGTCCCGATAGAGACTTTGGATATGACTTTTAGAGAATTCTATATCTCTTAGATTGTATAATGTCTCCACTGCTACAGCAGATCTTGTCTTTTCAAGGTCATTGATATACCCAGTTTCACTGAGACTGCTAACCATAGTTGAGTAGTGTACTGATTGTAGTAAACGAGCCTGCTGAGCTGCCTGTGACCATGCTTCTATTAATGACGACGAACTCGCCTTGGCAGTACTTTCAAGGAACTCTCCCGATCTTTTGACCGCATCCCTTTGATACCATTGCGGTATTTCGTGTCTGCTGACCGAAACTAATCCATCTAAATCGCGGTCGAGATCAATCATGGCTTGCTCCCGGGATTGAGAATCATCAAATTCGAAGAGAGCGATAAAATAGCTATTATGCAGCTGATAATATTCCTTCAAATGCAGATGGTCATAGATACGATGTAGTTTAGCAGCATCCGATACCTGAAAGACAAAGCTGCGATAATCGTGATATTCACTATCGGTGTAGGTTTTTTCAGCCTGAATGTAGTTGCGAATATTATAGGAACTAAGATTCCGGGCGTATTGAATTGTTGCCATCTCTTTTGCAGCATGAAATGTTTGATCAAAATCTCTGGCAACTCTTGAGATTCCGATGATATTTTTATTGCCCGATGGAATATCTATAACCCACTTCGGTAGATGAACATCTATACGTTGTACAACTGTTGTAGTGCAAGACGTATCTATATCCGCAGAATTATCTGAGCTACTGAAAGAACATGAGGAGAATGTACTTATTGATAAAAAAAATAAAAAGACTTTAGTTATTGTATTAAACACTGTTAAGCTACAAGTGAGGCAGCATAAAATATGTTAACATGCTGCCTCGGCAAAGTTTTAATAAATTATGATTATCTACTTTCTAATTGTCTGTCAAGTTCTTGGAATGATTGGCTAGCCCTAAACTGATTGTAAAGAGCCTCTTCGTTCCGAATTTGATCGGCAAGATTGCGATTGATTGCTTCTTTTGGTATTGATACACGTACAAATGTCTGATAACGTCCATTATCTAAGACAAAGCTACGTCTTTCGCTGACCGTTGTGCCCGAGAATTGTGCATCGGCAACGACTCTCGTAACTTGACTGGTCATTTGCAGAACTTGTGGGTCATCATATCCGGATTCCTCCATGAAATTTTTTACCATACCTTGGACATGAGCTTCTACGTATTGGGCAGCTTCTTGCATCGCATTAGCATAAGCAGCTGTTTCTGCCGCATTTTGGTTTACTCTAACTGCTTGACCATAGGTGTAAACATATTCCGGGTTACCTTGCAAGTTATACCAATCAGGTTGGAATACTTCTCTCGGTCCGCTGGATCTCGATCCACCTGCACATGCGCCAAGTACAAATAGCCCGGCAACTAAAAGCACAAGAATATTTCTTGTTTTCATATTTTCCTCCTGTTTTTTGGGTAACGTTAAAAAGTTACCAAATTTTTAAGTAACGTGTCAACTGCCTTACAGAGTCACATTATGTCAATCTTTTTTTCAACCAACTTACTATTATCCTGTTAGAGACAGGGGATTATCAGTGGTGATTTATCTTTCCTTTTTTCCGGAATGAGCTTGATATTATATCTGGCTAGCAAGTTAAACACGACCTTCATTCAGGCTGATATTCTCTGCCAAATCAGGTCATTTACGAATTAATGCTCAGGTCATTATCAGTGAACAATATAGGAATCGCTCATGACTTTACAAAAATGCATAATTATAACTGTTGATACCCAAGAGGATGATTAAAATACCGGATCACCCTCTTTGTCTGCGTTGGCGTATTCAATTCTCAAGAGTATTACACATACTTTAGCGAAAAAAGATTACCGTAAAAGCTGGACAGGAGTAAAGGAAATCCTCAAAACTCGCATGAGATCAACAATACAATTGATTGACACAAAGGGATACAAGCATAATATCCGTCAAACCGGTATGCCAAAAGTTGAAGCCATGAAGATTTATAAACTTCTTAAAATAAAGGCATACAAGAACCAGACCTCATACATAGTCAGAGTTTAGTGCCTAAAACGAAATGAAGTTGCATATATACCAATACTGTACAAAATATATTGCTCAAGTTGAGTGAAGCGCTATAGAAAAATTAAACTGAAAATGAAAAAAAAGTCGTTCCGGAAAATCAACCGCGTTATCCGAGTTAAAAAGCTGCTGATACTCAAATAGTGTCTATTGTTAATCGCTATAATTGACAAAATAAAGGGGTAAGTTTTTTTTGAAGCTTACCCCTTAAATATATGATTATGGTTAATTATTTATGGAAATTTCTTATGAAGTCTTCAACTTCAGGAATACCGCCCTGGAATATCAAATAGCCGTTATAGGGTTCACCATCAGTTATGTCTCTAGCAATTGGAGTAAGCATCATTTTTCTTACTTTTTCCGGATCATCAGTTTGACCCAAAACCCATCCCAGTTTTATATAAGCAGTTTCCGGCAGCATATTTTCAGCCGGTACTACGCCGAAGCTCATCAAATCTCTTCCCGTATCGTAAACAAACATGTGAACGAATCCCCACAAAGTTTGAACGGTCATATAGATATGTACGCCTTTCTTAGCGGCTCTTTTAATGGCCGGATATAAAGGTTTATTAACATGCCCTAAACCTGTTCCTATGATTATGATACCTTTGTATCCATTTTCAACTAAAGAGTCGATGATATCGGGGTTCATGTTGGGATAGTAGTAGATCATTGTTATTCGTTCTTCGAAATAGGGGTATACTTCGACTTTCTTGTCTTTTCTTCTACGGTTGTAATCGGTTTTTATAGGAGTAATTAATCCTCTTTGAACCATAGCAATTGGTGTTTCACCGATAGTACGGAAGGTTGACCGGTAAGAGGAGTGCATTTTCCTTACTCTTGTTCCTTGATGCAGCAGGCCGTACTTATCACTGGTCGGGCCAAACATACACACCAATACTTCTGCTATATCGGCGTTTCCGGCAGTGTAAGCCGCATGCATAAGATTCAAAGCAGCATCTGAAGAGGGTCTGTCTGACGATCTTTGCGAGCCGACCATTACTACCGGTACCGGTAGATCTTGAAGCATAAACGATAAAGCAGCGGATGTATAATGCATAGTGTCAGTGCCGTGACCGATGATAATACCGTCTATTCCTTTATTGATTTCTTCTCCTATAGCTTTAGCGAGTTTGATGTATTGCTCAGGCCCCATATTCTCGGAAAATACGGCAAACACCTTCTCCGTATCGAGGTTGCATATGTCAGCTAATTCGGGCACTGCTCCATACAGTTCTCCCGGTGAGAAGGCCGGAATGACCGCACCTGTTCGATAATCTAATCTTGAAGCGATCGTGCCTCCCGTTCCTAACAGTTTGACCTTGGGAAGACCGGGTGTATAAGGGAATTCCTTTTCAGGTATTTTATAGTTAGCTTCTTTAAAGCTGTTTTCTTTCATAGTTTCTATGGTGTCGACATCGATTCCGACATTATAACCTGTCGGAAGCTTGATTACTATATGTTTATCGTCATCATTTTCCGATCGGGGTAAGATTATGCCTTCAAATCTTCCTCTGGTCGTCTCGATAGTACAATTTCCCCACACTCTCATCTTGAAAGACTTAAGCAGCTCTAAGGATCGACCTTTATATCCTTTGAAAACATCAAGCATTATCGGCCTCCTGCGGACTATTATTGTTTATTTCTGCCATCACTTTTTGTTGTAACTCCTTTAACGGTATATTCCCCAAGGCCGAATGTCTTAATCTACCCATAATCCAGTTAGATTCCGAGTAGGGTTGGTTGCGAGATTTATGCTTGAATTTTTGATACATCTGATGAAGTAATGGGATATCTTTAAGTATTTCTTCTGGTCTGTTCTTTTGGTATCCAACGAGTGTGGGAAGCGATGAGAATAGAATTTTTGGATTATCATAAAGCACCGGTAGCATTGAGTATATAATGTCAAATTCAAGGTTTTCAGACTTAATAAATCCTATCAGATCTGAGACTGTATCCGGTTTAAAGGGGAGAGGCTGGTCACCTTGCAAGTTTTTGAGGTTATGAGCGAATATCAAAGATATTACTTTGGGGTTTATATTGTGTTTGGAAGATATTTTCTCTATATCGGGAATCAGGTTGTTTCTGAGAATATACGTATATGCATCGACCGGCACTTTCCAGTTAGCTAATTGTTCTATCCTTTCATGAACCTGTACCGGCAATTTTTGCTTCGCATCTTCTATCATTTCCGGCGTTATGGATATAGGTTTAGAATCGGTGTCGGGGTACATTCTATCGGCTCCCGGAAGAACTCTTTCGAAGAGGGTAGTTCCATCAGGAAGAGATTTTCTGGTTTCGTTGGGAACACCTTCAAAAGCAAGTTTACAACGTTCTTCAATAGTCTCTAAAGCTGTTTTCAGATCTTCTTCAGGCGTCCAGAAAATAACCTGAGCATCGTTATTCCCGGCTTTGAGAGCAGTGGCGATTTGTTCCCAAGTTGGCTCATCTATGGTCTCTTCTATTTGTTCGGAGTGAAGCATGTTAGGTTTTTCTAAACAGGGAATCACTTTTAATCTGTCTGATATTTCATCTGCAAAAGTAAGGCCGGGTTGAGTGAAGAAAGATAGTATGTTTTTAAAATCGGGCAGATTAACTGCTATTATGTGCCAGTTATTATCTGTTGCTTCTTTGATCACCGGTAAACTATTTAACTGATCTGTCGGTAATTCTTTGCTTGCTATCCTCCATTTATTTTTATCTATTTTTCTAGAAGCCAGCTCTTTTTTGATCTCCAATAATGACCATTGCCTGAAAGCTTCATTGTGAGTAAGCTTGGGGATCCATGATATGTGGGCAACACCTTTTATTTCAACTCTTGTTCCACCGGTAACACTGACATTAACATCCTCTCTGCCGGCTCCTATTCCGGTGCGAACCTTCCCGGAACTTCTCGCAACAAATCTTATATACTGGCAAGCTTCCGCCGCTTCATCAGGCGTAAGCATATCGGGGTAAGTGACCGTTTCAATCAGCGGCATCCCCAAACGGTCAGTATAGTACACTCTTGTGTGTCTATGGTCGGATACTTCTCGGCAGCTATCTTCTTCTACACTAAACTGAATAACCCTGATTTTGCGATTAGATATAGGAAACTCTCCTTCTATACCTAAGATGGTAGTCCTTTGAAAACCGGTTGGAATACTACCGTCGAGATATTGTTTCCGGGTTATGTGCAGTTCGCCGACAATGTTGAGCTTTAGTAACAGAGCTATCTCCATTCCGTAAGCTAAAGCTTCTCTATTTAATGGGAATGGAGGTGTGTCATCAAATTCATAGGTACAGGCAGTCTCATTTTTTATGCGATAAATGATATTTTTTTTCGTTTTGAATTCCATCAATGCTGTTCCGTCATATTCACCTAATTCACTAAGGGTAGGCCGCATGTGGCGGATAATCTCGGCATCGTATCTTTCAAAATCGGTATAAATCCCGGCAGGGCACCGGCAAAATAATTTCTGTTTTGTTGCTAATTGTTGATGAACTTCTAAACCACATTTGAAGCCGATTCTTTGATATGTCTCAAAATCTGCATCCTTAATGTCAATCCAGCCAACTCTTTTTCTGGTCTCGAGCCAGTTCTTTTCCCATTGTTTATTCATATGATAATCCTTCGTGTGGGTTTAATGCGTTGCAGATAAAGCAGTAACCTCAGTATTATTAAGCGTCATTCTTTATGTTGAGTAATTACGTCAAGTAAAAGCAACCTGTTCTTTTTCTAGAAGCTTGTTTCCAGACCAAAGTGAACTAAACCGTCAAGAGGATGCATCCAGGTGTTTGTGCTGTGGCTAAAGCCATAATCAACACCTATCAAGCCAAGCATTGTCTGAATCCGAATTCCGAAACCAACACCGAAAAGGTCACTCAAGGCTCTATCTTGTTCTTCGACATATCCGTAATCGATAAATATAAAGAACCGCGACTGACGTTCAAACAGATATCTTAACTCAAAATTTGACCAGAAAACTCGTATCCCTCTATCAAATTGGCTCTCTCTAAAACCTCTGATGGTATTAATTCCTCCCAAGCTATAGTACTCATAATCCTGTAGGTCTCGATCTTGAATTATATCGGAGTTTAGTGAAATTTTAAATACTAAAGGCCTGAAGTCGACGTTTCCTCTAAAAATCTCAATGAAGTGTCGCCAGGTGATCTCTGTTGCTTGTTTATTAACCCATTCACCGGAGTAGCGATGGAGAATATAGTAGTGTCTAACATGAAATTCCATGCCTTGAGTCGGGTTAAGGCGATGATCTAAACTATTGTATCTCCAAAATAAACCACCTTTTTTATACGATCTTTGGTCGATGATAATTGGTCGCCTCGTTCCCGGAAAAATATCATCAGACCCCAGATAAAGTCCAATTTTATTGCGTAAACTATAGTAAAACACTTCTGCATCAATGCTGGTCATTATATATGTAGAATCCACAGTTTCTCTATAAAGTTTAATATCTCCTGCGATTGGTAAATTAGCGGGACCCGATTCGGAATATGATAGCTCTACTGATTGTCTTTCCGGCCTTAACCTACTCCATGAAAACCCGAGCGATCTATCTGTTCCGTAAAGATTTAGCAGCCTCAGATTAATAAAACCCGTTATCCTTTCGGAAGTATTATCACGAGTATTATCATAACCTATCATGCCCGACATATTAGTCATTTTATCTTCTTCTGTTATCAATAGCAGAGTTTCATGGTTAATGGGAATGATCGAAAAATCTCTGATATAATCTTTGGCTCTGACATTCTCTTCACCTGCTTGTAGATTGCTAAGGCTGAATACTTCCATCCTATCTAGTCCGCTAATCCTCATGATAGTATCATCATTGGTAACTTCATTTCCTTCAAAGATGAAATTATGAAAACGGCTAAACTTTCCTTCCTCAATTGAGATATAAGCAACTGCATTGATGATGTTATGGGTGTCAATATCAGTTTTGTTTGCCGAGTGTTCGTTATTTACTACAACACTATCGAGGTGTGTTTCAGCAAAGAGAAAGCCTCTTGATGCATACAGCTCAATAATGGCGACCATATAGCTGTCAATATCCGATAGTTTTAGACCGTTAATTCTGTTAATCCCAGTTTCTTGCTCTATTCTTTCGGTCGAGATATAAGCGTTACCATTTATAATAATTCGATTTATCTGAAACTGCTCTAATTCATTAACATAGAAATGGACGTCAACTTCTTCAGGACTTACCGGTACTGCTTCCGGATAGCTGATTTCAACAAAAGGATATCCTTTTTCCCGATAAATATCAGATATTAAGCTTGCATCATCAATTGCGGTGCTTTGATCATAAATACTCCCTATCCGCGTTCTTATTCCCGACTCTAATTCTGTATCGCTCAGATAGCTGTTACCCTGAAATAGAATATTTCTAACGACAAAGGTGTGTTCTTCGCCGGTTTCTTTTATTTCATCCTGACCAGCAAGCAATGCGGAAACCAATACAAGCAGAGTTGTTAAAAGCAAGGTTTTTGGCACGGCAATGTGCTTCAGTTGATATGTACTATACATGAGAAGAGTTTATAAGATTGATTTACATGCCGGTGTGGGGAATTATTTTGATCTGTTGCTTGAGTATAACCCCGTCTAATACTAGTGACGCCAATGTTGTAACCGACTCATATTTTTCATAACAGTTGGACATACCGATAGTCATATATTGTCTTCTATGCATTTAATGAGTTCATCGACTAAACTATCTTCTCCGGCTGTTTTTACCGTTTCACCTTTCATAAACACTATTCCCTTTTTGTTGCCGCCGGCAATGCCAAAATCAGCGGTTTTAGCCTCACCCGGGCCGTTAACTACACAACCCATCACAGCGACGGTTAGAGCGCAATGTTTATATGGTTTTAATTTTTCCTCAACGAGAGCAGTCATGTTTATGATATCTATAGCTGTCCTGCCGCATGTAGGACAGGCAATGATATTCAGCCCTTTTCTTAGCTCCAAAGCTTTAAGTATCTCGTCAGCAACAAGAACCTCTTCGACCGGTGAAGCTGTGAGAGAAACTCTAACAGTATCGCCTATACCTTCAGCTAATAATATACCTATTCCGATCGAGGATATTACTGTACCTCTGCGGACAGTACCTGCCTCGGTTATACCCACATGTAACGGATAATTTACTCTTTCAGCTAAAAGCCGGTAAGCGGATAGGGTTAGTGGGACAGAACTAGCTTTTACAGATATCTTGGTATCGTAAAAATTGTTCCGTTCTAATAAAGCTACATGGCTTAAGGCTGCTTCAACTAATCCTTTAGCGGTATGCCCGTAGCGGTTCAGGATGTCTTTTGGGATTGATCCCGCATTAACTCCTATTCTTATCGGAATATTCATTTCTTGGGCAGCGACAGTAACTTTTTTCACATGATTCACGTTACCAATATTACCCGGATTCAGCCTTAAGCAGTCTACACCGCTATTAATACTGGCGATAGCAAGTCTGTAATCGAAATGTATATCAGCAATGATTGGGATGTTTATACTCTGTTTAATCGCTCTTATTGCTTCAGCCGACTCCTGATCCGGAACAGCAATTCTAACTATCTGACATCCCACGTTTTCCAAATCTCTGATCTGGGCTATAGTGGATTTAATGTCCGCTGTTTTGGTGTTAGTCATAGACTGAATAGATATAGGGTGATCACCTCCGATGGCAACATTGCCTACATGGATGACTTTTGTCTTATTTCGTTTCAATTTGCTGCTCCTTGGTTAGCTTATTCAAGCTGGCGTGAACTATCTGGTAGAAGCTGATACTTGTTTTCTCCTACATTTTTTTTACTCAGTTCTTCTTCCGACCGGAGATCTCCTTCTTGCACTGACACATAATATTCGATACTGTCCGATTTGGCAAGATATAATTTTACCCGGTTATTCAGTTCATTGAAGGAACCTCTTTTTTTTAGGGACAAATGGTAGTAAGTGGTGTCATTAATGGTCGCAGTTTCCATTTTCCTTACTAGCTTTCCACCGGGAAATGCGAAACCAGTTGCTTCATAGGCCAGGCCTATAGATGGAGCAGAGACATAATTTACATCACCTTTTTCTATATGGAACTTAAAGATGTGATGAGGGCTTTCTTGCAGGTCAAAAGTTATATGCCTGTTTACATAATAGGGTGTAGAGAGAAGCAAATAGTAGGCTATGACCGGAGATAATAGTATTATGGCAATAGTGATTGGTTTTTTTATACGAATCTTACTGCTACTGACCCAATATAGTGACTTGTGTAGCTTCAAAAGATAAAACAACACCATAGCAGTTAAATAATTGAATCCGGCACTCCATAATACATCACTGGCGAAATGTCCGCCTTGTACCATCCTTCCGAAACCAATAGCTGTCCCGCTCACTAAAGCAAAGACAAAGAACGCAGCGGCCAGTTTTTTTCGTTTTGCTTTAAAGATAAAATATAGAGTAAAGAAATAGTAACCCATAGATGCGTGACCACATGGGAATGACTTTCCGGCTCCTCTGGTGCCGGTTTGTATTACCGGCAGATGTTCCAATCTACCCCCGAATTCTTCAATATGTCGAGGTCGGGGTCTACCCCAATTTTCCTTGAAAACCGAATTTACAATCAAACCGGGGCCTATAATCATTGTTAATAACAAGTATAAACAAATCTTGCGGTAAATACTGTATTTTTTAATGGAAAAGCCCACAGCAAGAACGAGCAAAGAACCAATAGAGATTATTAGCGCCGGTAGGTTACTATATCTGTACAAAAACTGAATTAAAACGTTGTCATTAAGATGCCAACCCTCATCGGGGTGGTAGAAGCTTCTCTGTAATTGGAGGTCTAAATCGGTTAAAAGGAACAACATCGTTCCTGCCGCGAGGATGGCTACAGTTATCAGAACCTCTAAGATGATATTTTTTCTAGCACTGATCATAAATATATCCATTTCATTGATTATTTTCAACCGAACAATGATGAGTCCCATTAAGGTCAAGTCTTATTTGCGAAGTTGACAAATAAGCCCTGTATAATGATTGGTTTGGTATCGTATTTATTGGTTCGTCTTGTTGTATTATCCTGACAGATGTGACCTTTCCTCACTTTAATAGAAAAGGATGCCTTATGAAAAAAAAAGTATTGATAATCACTACCGGTGGTACTATCTCAATGAGATACTATCCGGAAGTTGGTGTCGTACCTGATGATCATCTTGCCGAGTTCTTGAAAACATTCCCCCAACTTCGTGATAGAGCAGAAATAGTTGTTCACTCATTCTCCAACATCCCCAGTCCCCACATGACGCCCCAAAAAATGTTCGAGCTTGCAATTGAAGTAGATAAACTTATAGATGATTATGATGCGGTTGTTATAACCCATGGAACTGATACATTAGAAGAAACCGCTTATTTGCTGGATTTGGTTTTGACTACCAGAAAACCTGTTGTTTTTACTGCCGCAATGAGAAGTGGATCAGATTTAGGATTAGATGGGCCCCGGAATATCATTAGTGCCATTAGGGTAGCTATTCATTACCAATCAATAGACAAAGGCGTGTTAGTCGTCATGAATGATGATATTCATACAGCCCGTGATGTCGTCAAAGCCGATACAGGAAAATTGGAAGCTTTCGTTTCTCCAAACTATGGGATATTGGGGATTGTTGACAGTGATAAGGTCGTGTATCAAAGGGAACTATTGAATCGTGAAAAGGTCTGGACTGATCAGCTCGAATACAACATTGATCTGATTAAAGCAACTGCCGGGATGGACGGAAGATTTATCGAAAGCTCTATACAACATGGTGCAAAAGGGATAGTTATTGAGGCTTTTGGTAGAGGTAATTTGTCCTTATCATTCACAAAGCCTATAATAAAGGCCATCGAGAAAAATATTGTTATAGTCATAGCCTCCCGTGTTTTTAAAGGCCGGGTTACTCCGGAGTATGGATATGAAGGTGGTGCTTATTTCTTGCAAAAATTAGGCGCAGTTCTTGGAGATGACCTTAAAGGGCCGAAAACAAGGTTAAAGTTAATGGCTCTTTACGGGAAATATAAAGAGCCTAACACTGTCAAAGATAGCTTTACGATTATTACTGATTAACAATCATTATTCATCCTCGTTATTTGATGGGCAACATTTACAGTCGAACAAATTACCAATAACCGATGCAACAATGCTTACTGTGATGCTAACGACTACAGCGAGTCCAACTAACTTGAATATTGATATTGAACCGTCTTCCTTTTTGATTAAGCCACTCATAATTATCACCTTCCTTTGCCGATTATTTTGTATGATACCATTGAACGTTGATGGCAAATTATAATTTCTCAAGACCGTCAAGATCTTGTCCCTATTTATAAACTTCCATAAGATTCCGCAAATCCCAAAGATAAAAACCGGGAACGTTGGATTGGCTGCGTAACTCGTCGAACTCCACTCCGCTTCAATTCATCCGGTTCGCACGCTGTTTCTTTGACCCGCGTAATCTTCTTTTCTACTACACTGGGCTAGCCGGAAAAAATTCATTATCCTGTATATCTTCATCACAATCACGAACGTTTCTGGTCGTTATTATTTACTTACTGTTTAATATAACTTAACCCAAGCATATCGTTTCTCTAAAAGTGTAATACGGAAAGCTTTTAATTGCAAGCAGATTCTGGCAGCCATTATCCATATCTTACCACCATCTGAATGAAGAAAGCCGGTAAACACCTAACTCGGACAAGCCGGAACGAAAATGTCACAGATATTGTGCCAAAAAAAGCACGAACCGAGTTTACGAGCTCGACACAGTCAATATTATTGATAAGGTGCTAAAATAAAGCCACACAACAAATCAATTCCCCTGTGAGCAGTTACTTTCTTAATGGTGACTAGTATTCCATCCATAAATTAATGATGCACGTTTATTGGCTTTCAATTTTCTTGTCTTTGATTACTAAAAGAATAGATGATTATGAAACAGAAAAGGCAACGTCCGAGATTAATCCTTGATGAAGAAACTAAGAACAAGCTTGAAAAGATAGCTTCAAGTCGTAAAGAGAGTCACTCAGCCGTAAAGAGGGCGAAAATATTGTTAGCTTATGCAGAGGGTAAACAAATAGCACAGATAGCTCGAGATTTTAAAACTACCCGTCCTCTTGTACAGCGTCGTATTGATAAGGCATTAAGTTACGGAGTAATGAAATCATTGAAGGACCTACCACGTTCCGGTAGAAAAACAACAATAACTGATGATGCTAAGGCATGGGTATTAAATTTGGCATGTACTCCACCCAAAGACTTTGGTTATGCAGCAGAAACTTGGACATATAGCATGTTGGTTAAACATATAATTCAAAATGCTGAGTCTTTTGGACATCCTTGTCTGATGAGGATGAGTAAAGGAGGCTTAACTAACATTCTTAATAAATCCAATATCAAGCCTCATAAAATCACTTATTATTTAGAGAAAAGAGACCCTGATTTTGAGACAAAGATGGCAAATGCTCTCTGCGTTTACAAGCAAGTCGACATTATCAATAATTCCCCTGATGCAGAAAGAAAAACTACAACTGTTAGTTATGATGAGAAGCCCGGTATTCAGGCAATTAAGAACATTGGAGCACAACTATCTCCGGTTCCCGGTATTTATCCTACTATTGGCAGAGA
>PWNZ01000005.1 GCA_003564135.1 Candidatus Cloacimonadota bacterium | reverse complement strand
GGACAGGCTCAGTCCTGTCCGTACAATATTCTGCCAAAAAAAGCAGAATATTATTGATAATCTACTAATATACTAATCTACCAATCTACTAATCTACTAATCTACTAATTAACTATTCTACTAATCTACTATTTTACTAATAAACTACTTAATAAACGTCGCTCTGCCTGTAGCTACCAGTTCATCATTGAAATGCAGGTTATACATATAGAAGCCGGTGGCAACATATCTGCCCCGTTCGTCTTTGCCGTCCCAGAAGACGTTGTATTCACCTTTGGTGATATAGGCATCAAAGACCCGTCTCACAAACTGCCCCTTAACGTTATAGATTTCGACTACCACTTCGCCGGATTCCGGTGCTTCGAAGGCAATAGTCGTTCCCGTGCTGCTGCGTGTCTGTCCTGCCTGCCTCTCGGAATGCAGATAAGTAACAGGGTTAGGAAAATTCCGCAGATTAAACTCCCCGTCTCTCAGTCTCTCAGCCACTCCGTCACCTTCTTCCACACTCGTTGGTGGAGGCTGCCATTGATACGCCCCCATATCTATCTTACCATCAACTATCCTGGGATTACCCGCCAGATCATACTCCGGAAACTCAAAATGGGTGCCTACCAAATCCGGTATATCCAACGTCCCCGCCCCGCGGGCCGGTGATCGCTCCGATAAGGAATAAGGAGACAACCCTAGATCATTTTCTCCGATAAAGCGAGGATTGTCATCAATATTACCCTCTCCCCAATTTACATAATTATTGTGCCAGTTATTGATACCGCCAATCCCACCCTCAATCAAAGAGTATGATACATTTAGAGTATTAGGATTTGGGATACCGGTATATATTTGATAATCTCCCCGTCCGTTATCATATATGATACTGTTATATATCGAGAGCTTTGTCCGTATATCATAAAACCTTATAGCTAAACTATGATTCACATTTTGCCATATATTACCGGCTATAGTTGCATTGATTAGCCTTACATTGCCGGTTATCAAAATGGGGGCTGCAAGTCCGTGATGATATTCACTTCTATTCAGGTTGTCGGTCATTTCAAAATTGGCAAAGGTAAGATTGTAATCATCACCACGAAAACCTGTAAATATTATAGAGCAGCGCCGGGAAGAATGATTGTTGTTTATACGAATATTCTCACCATACATGTTGATTTCCCAATGCGATCCAACAGTAAACAGTCTTCCTGTACCGTCGATATTTGGACTTATATCGTTGTTTTCAATATTTATATTTCTGAGAATAAAGTTATCGCAGTCGTCAAATCTTACATGCTGATGTGTATGGCTATTTTCACTCGTAGTAGTATTCATGATATTCAGGTTTTCTAAAGTGAAGTCATTATTTCCTCTAAAGCTAATTGCTCCAAAAATCTGTTCACCCCTGTGGGCATTGGTTAACGTTAAGTTTTTCACGGTAAAATTGCGATAGCCTCCGGGTGGGTTATTAGTGGGCAACTTTACTGAATCTAATAGTATGTATATATCTTCACCGTCGAGAATCGTCGTTTCTTTATCTGCACCCACTATATCAATATAATTTCTTGTGCCGACAGGGAAAGATTGATCGTTCAATGAACGCGAATAGATGCCTTCAGCTAAATAGATAGTCCTCTGTTGTTCGGGATCTGGCTGTATTCTTATCATTGCGGTAGATATCCTTTGTAAAGGTTCTTCAGGTGTCAGGCCGCTGTTACTGTCACAACCGTCTGGACTGACATACAAATCGTTTTCAATAGGTTCAACAACGCTATGGTTTACAATAACATTAAAATCACGGGGTACTCCTATACCACCGTATCTTACGAAATATCTATCTGGGTATTGTACCGTTAATGTATCTATTATTACTGTAGCTTGAGAAATTACAGAGATATGGAGGTCGCCTACCCGTGAACCATAGTTTAAATAAATGCTGTTCGGTTCTTCTGAGCAAAACTCACTATCAAGACCTCCGGAAAATATAACACCACCAAAACGACCTCCGGTGTTATATCTTATTACATTTCCTCTTAACAATGGGTTGCTTTCGTTGTAATGAACACAAATTCCACCTGCACCCCAAGTAGCGTGATTGTTTTCGACGATACAGTACCTTATTATGGGAGAGCAAAACACCCTCACTTCAATACCACCGGCATAAACACCTTCACCGTTTCTGATAGTAAAGCCGGACAGTACGGCGTCTCTGGTTTCTCGCGAACTGAACGTAACAACTGTCCCGTTTTGGCTGCCGTCTATAATAGTCTCTCTGATATATCTGCGGTCGTCACTTGTAACACGATAGAGGCTGGTGATAACAATATCTTTACCGCTGTAATTGATATTCTCGTAATAGATGCCCGGATAGACAAGAAGGGTGTCACCGCTTTGTGCCGCATCTATTCCTTCAGTAATAGTATTGTAATCTCCGGTACCGTCCTGTTTGATTTCCCAAAGTGTTGAATTGAGAATTGAGAACTGAGAACTGAGAATGATCAGGCTGAATAGTATTAATATCGACTTCATTGTTTCTCCTTTATTAATAGCAACACGGATTTTACAGATTAAACAGATTTTACGGATTATTAATAATCTGTGTTATCCGTTCCATCCGTGTTGCCATATTGTTTTACGCTATCTTACGATAAGCATCTTTCTGGTTAAAGTCTCTTTAGCAGTTTCCAGTCTATAGAAATAGATGCCGGAGCCTACTTTATTATTGTTATTGTCTCTGCCGTTCCAGCCGACAGTATGTTCACCTTGGTTTACCTCTCCGGAAATTAGAGATTTTACCAGTTGACCCCGGATATTATAGATACCGAGTTCAACAGGCATATTTTCGGGTATAGCAAAGGCTATGTTGGTCCGACTATGTCCGCGAACGCCGGACCTTAAACTGAAGGGATTGGGATAATTCTGCTCCATTCTCAACATCGGCAGATCAAGATCATCTTCACTCTCAGCAGATAAACCTCTATGATTACCTCTTTCAATTTTTACAAGAGTGAAAAGCTCGTGTTGTGCTCTTGCTGCTCTTTCGTTATATTCACCCGTATCCCAACAACCTATATTAGTTACATTATTCCTTGCATAGGTTCCGTCACTTAAATAGAATACAAAACTAACGGGCTGATCGTAATGGCTTTCGTCAGTATAAGCCATAATCTCTACCGGGTAGTTCCCTCTGAAAACAGAAGCGCCTACACACCGGTCGCCACTATAAACACCTATTTCAATAATATCAGCATCATTTTCTATGTCCATTATGAAGAATGATTCATAATCAGCCTTTTTATCAAATACAAAGTGCTCGGGTTGAGGCTTACGAACAGGCTGTCGGTCAGGTGCATAACCACGAACATCATTCCAGAAAAATCCCACAGGCTCTAACTCAGTATCTCTCAGCGTAACTTTAGCCATACTGCCGTATTCAAGTATCGGAACAATGGGATCTCCGAATTCATCCTCTTCATAAACCCATTCTCCTGTTTCGGGTTTCCATCTGATACTCCCGTTATCGGTGCGAATCCACATTATTCTATCCCCAACCTCCGGATTATCTAAATCAAAAGCATCATAAGCATATTGGGTTTGGGTGATAAAGTACCCTATCCAATTCTCATTTTCACCGGGTGGTAAATTGAGTGACGGATATAGGGTTATTTCAGTATCCGAAGGTACTCCTGTTCCGTAAAGCGGCAGTGAAAAGACACCCGGTACATGCTCGTTATCAAAACCGATTTTATAACCGCGTAAAGAACAAAAGGTTCCGATATTATCTGGTTCCCAACCTGGGTCTTGATCATCCCAGATCATTTGTTGAAGCTCTGATTGCGGGTCTTGAGGGTCATAGTAGTCTTGAAGGTTAAGGTATTTAACGTGATTAATTCTTACATGATCCGGTCTGGCTAATGGTACCAAAGCTTCGGCGGCAGTTTGACGGTCATAATCAAAGTTTTCATTATCATTGTCCCGGCTGAGCCAAGGGAAAGAGACCCATAAAAATTCATCCTCTTCTTCCACCTCGAAATCCCTCGGATATTCTTCCGGATCAACATTAACAGGCTTGTTATGCTCAATGCCTACAGGATCAGGACCTTCTGTCTGCCACTGTAAGTATGCATAGGTTGAGAACGGCTCGGTATACCATTCTTCGATAGCCCAGGTGTCTTCAAAATCCCAAAAACGTGGGTCATACTTTCTTTCTTGAAGTAACCTTACCGTCGTTTTCCCTATGTAATTGTTCTCGGGGTCAGCCCCGGCTGATGATAATTGACCGGAAGCTTCAATATCCCAGTAGCAATATTCAATGCTGTGGTTATCAATAATATTTCCGATAAATCCCCCATAAACATTATTAGCAGTAACAGAACCTGTGC
>PWNZ01000194.1 GCA_003564135.1 Candidatus Cloacimonadota bacterium | reverse complement strand
GGCGAAGAATAATAGTTGCCTAACTCCGTTCGGCGAAGAATAATAGTTGCCTAACTCCGTTCGGCGAAGCTTCGCTTTGATACAAAAACAGGAAGCCGGCTCGTATGTAACAAGCTCTTCCAGTTTACCTTGTGGAATCCATTTTTTTATATTCCATCAGGGAGCTTGATTTATAGGTCTCAAGAGCATTTTAACCCGTTAAATCGTCTTTTTTACTTAACTGGGTCCCTGCTCTTGTATATTTGTAATATTTTGGTTCCGGCTTGTCCGGTTTAGGCTTATATGATATGAGCGGCAATGTCTGGAATTGGTTTTGGGATATGAGTGATTGGCTTATGACTCCATATCCCACCGGAGTTCATAACAATCCTACCGGGCCTAAAAGCGGTTTCGGGCGTGTGCTGCGCGGTGACAGCTGGAATGGCACTGCGACTGTCAGCGATGTTTCCTGTCGTCACGTCGACGTCGCTCCGTATAGCTACGGCAATCGTGGCTTTCGTCTTTCCGGAAGAATTCTCTAACCTTTTGCTTCAGAGAAATAAAAATGGTAGGGATCAAGATGATGGTGGGTTAACTAGAAGGAAATCATCGGTCTTAATCCAACCAATCATTCCGTTGGGCAACCCTACTTGACTCCAGTCTTCATTTTTGTTGACCACTTTTAGTACTATTCCTTCATTGATAGTGAAAAGCCTTGTGTAGGTTGAGTCAGGGCCGCTATAACCGTTACTGGCCGAAGCAATCAGGACAGCCGTTGAGCTGTCAATATATCTTTGCCATCTATAAGTAGTTGCTGAAATAGTGATAATAAAGATTAATAAAAAGAGGACAAGCAGAAATACAGGTACGGTTTTATCACGTTTTCTATAGTATATCAGCATGATATTTATCATAGCAATTACGGGTAAAAAACTGATAAAGGACAATAAAAACCATCCGTTGAGCGAGATGGAGTTTAAAGTATTAAAGATTATCTCTAACAAGGGATTCGGTTCTGCTGTTTCCTGTCTATCCTGAGTTTGGTTAATTGCGAAATCGAGATTTGTTTGCAGTTGATAGTCGTTTGGTTTCAGTCTCAGTCCTCTTTTATAGTAAACAATAGCTTTTCCGATCTGATTGAGGCGAAAGTAGGTGTTACCGATGTTATAGTGCACTTCATAGGACTCGATTCCTGCATCTACTAGTGACAGAAAAGCTTTTAAAGCTTCATCGTAATTCCTTGCATCATAGTGAGATACGGCTTCGCTGAATTTGCTTTCTTTGTTAATTTGGGAGGCAAGGAGATGATTATTGAACATCATTAGTCCGGATATGATGATCAAAGCTAATAGGATTACAGAGGTGTTTCTTTTTTTATGTCTGTACGGCGAGAATGTTCTCATAATAGTTACCCCCTCTGTTTTCCGTTTTTGTAATTGCTTAGAGCGCTAATGACGGCTGTCAGTTCTTGGTAGTCTTCGTTGATACGGTTTTTATCAAATCCACCCGGCTTGAATCGTGCTTCCAGACATTTGTTGATAATTTTTCTGGTTCTTTCGAGGTATTCCACAGGATATCCGGAACTTCTCATATTTTCAAATATTTCTTCATTAGTACTACCACGAGGTATTTTGAGTGTATCGGTAAGGTAATTACTCAATCCGTTAGCTGCATTGACATAAAATGCCATATCACCATTTTTGGCTCCGATAGTAGCGAGTTTCAGATATTTTCGGAGTATTTTCCGTGCTAATTTTTGTCTCAGATGGGCAGTGTCCTTTATCATCTTTTCCCGCTCTTTACCATATATAAAAGCTATAGGGAGAGTGGCTATGGTAAGCAGCCACAAGAGGTTGAAAGTCCAGTTGTTTATAACAGGTTTGAAGCTTTTCAGGTTAGCTTGACGACGAATGTAGAATATATCTTGGCCTTCGATAACCACATCTTGTTGTGATCTACGACCGGCAAAAAGTGTAGGCTGGCCAACTGCTTCAGCTTCGAGGACGAAAGGTTGCGAGGCTACTGTATAGAATTCTTCCCGTTGTGTATCAAAGGCAGAGAAATGAACGGCGGGGATTTCTAACGATCCTTCTTGAGTTATAATTACCGGGTAACTAATTGTTTTTGTGCCGGTAACACTATTGTTGCTCACGGATGATTCAACCTTTATTTCCGGACTCAATATTCGCAGGAAGGGTAGATCTGCGAGTTGGGGCGGGTCAAAGTGTTGGAAATTACCGGATCCTGAAATATTTAAGGTTATTGTTATCGGATCTCCTACCTTAACATCCGTTTCACTGATTGTGGCGTCCACGTTGAACCTTCCAACAGCACCGGTGAAAGAATCGGGTACATCGGCAGTGGGGAGGCTCATAACTTCTATGTCTATTGGTTTACTGTTAATATTAACTCGTCTGGTTGAATCAAAATCCCAGAAAGACCTCCTTCGGAGAATGATATCAGCCCTTATTGAAAACGGAGGTATGGTCAGAGTTCCCGACCTGCTTGGGTATAAGGCAATTTCTCTAAGTAGCATGGCATTAAACATCCTACCCTGGTAGGTTTCGCGGCGAAAGTTCATCCGATCGGCAAAAAAGATATCATCTTTCCAAAAACCTTCGAAGTTAGGTTCTGACACAAAAGATAGGTTAGAAAGATCGTAACGGCTGTATATTTTGTATCTAACGACTAAAGGTTCACCCCTGAAAACCTTGGTCTTAGGAACTTCTGCGACGATAAAGATATTATCTTCTAACCTTTCCCCTTCGGGGTCAGGCTGCCTGAACTGCTCACTAACCGGCGGAGGTGGTTCAGTTGAGCCTTCGACCACTTCAATGCGTATAGGCTCGGTGGCATAGGTTTCTCCTCGGGACTGAACAGATATTGGCGGTATAAGGAAATAACCGGATCTTTCAGGTCTCAGTGTATAAATGTTACTACGAGTAACGGTACTTGTCATTCTGCCGCCGGAAATTGAATGCGATGAAGATCTGGAACTGGAAGTACCTACTACCCTAAAACCCTCAAGGTCGGGAAGTTGAACATCACTGACACGCGAGATGTTTTCTCCACTTACTTCAACAGTTAACTGAAAATTATCGTTCACACCGACCTTAGTTTTATCTACATAAGAGGTGATATTAATTTCTTGAGCTGTCGCATTAGCTGCTAAGATCAGTATGAAAAATGCCAACAGCCTGGTCAATTTACTATTTGTCATATATCTTAGCAATCGGTTTTCTTTCCAACAGTTAACTACCAAAAACGACCACGAAGCTCTAATTCTCTTCGTGCGTGTTCCTTTTCTTCTTCAATTATTTCTCTTTCTCGGGAGAGCAGAGTCCTCAGGATATCTTGAGCGTCTTGAATATCTCCTTCACGGTCAAACTGACTTTCTTGTTCATCATCGCCATTATCGGCCTCTTCCTGCTTAAATGCTTCAGCTTGATCGTCCGACGGTTCTTCAGTTTCTTCAGCAGGCATGGTTTGTTGTTGTTGCTGTTGCTGTTTATCATCACTTTGGTCTGATTGTGGTTGATCTTCAGGCTGTAAAGCATCGAGCATCTGAGCCGTTAGTTCGTAATTATAGCGGGCATCGAAATTTTCCGAATCGGTTATAATAGCATTCCGATACATCTCCAGAGCTTTTTCATATTCCTGTTGTTCAAACAGTGAATTTCCGATATTATGCCAAGCGTTAGATTGATTGGCAAAGGAATCATCTCTTAGTGCCCTTTGATATTCATTGATTGCTTTATCGAGCTCTCCTAACCTATAATATGAGTTTCCCAGGTTAAAATGCAGTTCACCTTTACCCGGATTGTCAATTACATTTCTTTCGAAATATTTTAGAGCTTCTTCAGGGTTCCCTTGCTCATATTCTTTTAAGCCGCGAAGGTTATTTCTAAACCTTTCGTAAGTCAGCTCAACGGAATATAGACTTGATATGCTGATAACTGCTATCAAAATCAGCAGCAGTTTCATCGAGACCTCCTTCTTTAATACTGAATGTATCGGTTTCAATAGATTAAACCAAGTTAACGGTATGATATTTCAGTCAAGTATTATACCCAAGAGTGAAGAGGCACTTTTATGTCGGATAGGATAAACCCAGATAATGCAGTTACAGAGACTACACCGCGGCATTTTTTTTCTATAAGTGTAGCGTTCCGGAAATCTACTGCATTATTTGGGCTAAATGAACCTCGGCTCAAAGTAGTTACAAACGCAGTCTGTCTTTTCTGTTTGTCTTTATTATTCATTGGGACATCTTTGTTTTTCTCATGACCGGCAACTTGTCGGTTCCTGTGTTGACAATTATTAGAAGGATTCTACCGATAATATTCATTGCTTAGCCTTAATTTTGCTGGTTATTTTTTTTGCGGTAAAGCAGCATCATTTCTATCAGGATGATAATCAGAGCAGCAATAGCGAAAGGTCTATATCGGTCACGATAATGGATGAACTCTTGAGCATCGTATCTTTCTCGTTCTATCTCTTCTATATCCCTGAGTATCTCATATATTTCGGATTGCTGGGGAGTGACCATAAAAAACTGTCCGTTTCCATGTTGGGCAATTCTTCCAAGCACATCAACATCGAGTTGAGATATGACAATGTTACCCTCTCCGTCTCTAATGTATTCTTCAACGCCGTCCTCATTTTTTATTTTTATGGGACTGCCGTCGGGAGTTCCTATACCCAAAGTATAGATTTTAATTCCTTTTTGGCCAATTTCTTTGGCTATTTCGACGCCTCTTTCCTCTAAATCATCGCCATCACTTATCAGAATTATAATTTTATTTCGGTCAGGATCGGGGAAGGCGGTTTCAGCAGTTAGTAAGGCTTCGCCTACGTCGGTACCGGGAACAGGCACCGAATTTGTATCCATAATGTTGAGGAACATCTTTGCAGCTTGGTAGTCATCAGTCATAGGCAGTTTAATAAAGCTCGTTCTGGCGAATGGCAGCAAAGCTAATCTGTCGCCCTGCAGCTGGTCGAGGAAATATGAGATTTGATCTTTCGTTCTTTGCAATCTATTGGGTCTGATATCTGTCGCTAACATGGACAGTGAGACATCAACAGAGATGGCTATATCGAGGCCTTCTTTATGGATGACTTGAATGTCCTTGCCCCACTGTGGTCTTGCAGCAGCGATAACCATCAGTACCAACGGTATTAACAGGATGTAGTTTTTTAGATGCCAATGAAATGAAGAGAAGTTCTGTAAAAAGAAGCCATAAAACTTATCCTCAGCGAAAAGACGAAACTTTTTTTTAGTTATGTAGCTGCTCAAAATTAGTATAACTACTAAAACCGGAATTACCAGTAAAGCATACAGTGCGTTTGGATTAGCCCATCTCATATTAGGTTGCTCCCTGCCTTATATTAATTCTAATCTTAATACTGTTCTGTACAGCAATTCCAGAATAAGCAAAAATACGGCAAATATCAGAAACCAATGGAACCGTTCATCATACCTGAAGTAATGTTCTATCTCATACTCGGAAGGTTCTAATGAATCTATTTCTCTGATAACTCTTTCAAATTCGGCAGTATCTTGTGCTTCCCATGCTCTATCTATTCCGGTGATGGCGGCGATTTCATGAAGGGTATCCATATCATATTCTATCCTGACTCTTCTGTACTGAGTTCCATACCCGGTTTCAAATGGGAAATCGACTAAATCATCAGAGCCAATACCAACCGGATAGATTTTAATATCATAAGTAGCTGCTAAGCGAGCAGCAGTTATGGGGTCGATTTCGCCTGTGTTATTGGCTCCGTCGGTAATGAGCAGGATGATTTTATTTTCAGCTTCAGACTCCATTAGTCTGGCTACGGCTGTAGCGATACCCATTCCGATAGCAGTGCCGGCCGGGTTTCGCGGAAAATCTATGTTGGATATAATATGTCTCAATAGATTGTAATCGGTAGTCAAAGGACATACCGTGTAGGCATAAGGGGCAAAAAGTACTACACCTATCCGGTCATTTTTTCGTCTTTCGATAAAGTCTCCAGCAACCATTTTAGCAGTTTCCAAACGGTTTTTCGGTTTGAAATCAAGCGCCTGAATACTTCCGCTGACATCAATGACAAGCATCAAGTCGATTCCTTTACCCCTGATTAATTCCTCGCTGTGTGTTAGTCTGGGCCTGGCAATAGCAATGATAAGTGTCATTAGTAATAGAGATCTGAGTATTATGGGGATATACTTCAAAAGACTATCACGTTTTGAGATCTCTTTGAGGATGTCGAAACGACTATAGTTGATCTTCGGTCTTTTTTTATCTTTGATTATCAGTTCATAAACGATGTATGCCGGGATCAGCAGTAAAGCCCATAGAAATGAAGGATGGAGGAATTCAAACATAGCTTTTATTATTGGTTATTTTTCTCGCCTTTATCCGGTGAAGTTTTGTTAGCGAAGGACTTGAAGTAGTTTTCCAACCATTCGAGAGATTGTCTGCTTTTTTCCAGGTTAGGACTAAGCTTAGCAAACTTAACTAAGTCTGAATAACGGAGTATGTCAAAGATCTGCTTATGGTCGGTGAATTGTTCTCGAGAGGAATAGCTGACTCGACTGTCACTGTCAGCCGTGTAGTGGTTCTTGACATACCTGTCTATTTCTCCGGTTGTCATCTCTACAGCTTTAAATTCATAATGCATCTCGATGAAAATTCTCAGTATCAATGATAGCTGATAATAGAACTCTATGTATTCGCCCTTTTCCAGCAACTTTTTCTTTTTTAGGTTTTCGAGCAGTTCTAAAGCTTTAACATAGTCCGGTCTGGTATCCTTTTCGATTTCGGGCACTTCTTCGACGAGCGGTTTCTTCATCTTTTTCACCATCAGATATACCATTAACACAATCAATAAGATGATTGCCAGAGGGATGAAGATGTCCCAAAAACCAAGATTCAGCCTTAGGGGTGGAGAAATATCTTTTATCGTATCAATAGTATCGGGCAAAACCGAACCGATAGTGACCGTAAAAGGAGATGTTGATAGGACTACATGTTGTTGGCCATCATTGTCATGTACTTCAAAGTTGAGAGCAGGTATCCTTTGTTGGCCGGTATCAAAGCCTGCTAATCGATAAGAAAAACGGGTTACCTTTTGATTATCTGCTATGGTGAAATCTTCGTGCTCATGGGTGTAGGTTTGTTTGTCGATATTAAGAATAGCAAACACACCTATTGTATCTTTCACCGGATGGTGGATATTACTGTCGAGATGTGATCTTATCAGGACATCTATATTGAGTGGTATCCCTATGTAAAGTGTTTCAGGTTCGATCAGGTCGTAATCAATAGTTGGAGCCGCAGCAGCTGGGGCAATAGCTGCGGATAAGATGATTATTGCGACGAAAAGAGGCGAATATTTTATGATTAATCCGGAGTTGGTATCCAATAGTTGCGCAGTTTTCATGCTGTTCTCCAGTTCCTATCTTCGCTTTTTCTTGATTCTGAACCTGAAAAACTTCAGTAATGTTCCTACGTATTCTTCATCGGGATGAAGAGTCACTAAATCTATAGAGAGCTTTTTGAATTTTTCTTTAAGCTCGGCCTGTTTTTTTTCGGCTATGGCGGAGAACTTCTGTCTTAATTTGCTGCTATTGCTGTTTACTACGTACGAAGATTCTGTTTCAGGGTCGTATAGCTGAAGCAGTCCTGCTTTTGGTAAGTCAAGTTCGGCTTTATCGATTACTTGAACTCCAACTACGTCGTGTTTTTTTGCTAATATTTTCAGGTCATTTTCATATCCGGTATCGTAAAAATCGGATAAGACGAAGATGATGCTTTTTTTATTCAATAATCTGTAGATATATTTAATGGCATTAGCTAAATCTGTGCCTGAGCTTTCAGGTTCGAAATATAACGTTTCACGTAGCAATCTCAATGCCGTTTTCCTTCCTTTTCGCGGGGGGAGATACTTTTCAATCTGATCTGAAAACAGAAGCAGGCCGACTTTATCGTTGTTTGAAAGAGCTGAGAAAGCTAATACGGCTGTTATCTCCGTCACGAATTCGGACTTTAGATATTTTCTGGTGCCAAACAGAGTTGATGCGCTGCAATCCACTAAGAAAATGACATTCAGTTCGCGTGTTTCAGCAAAAAGTTTGATGTAGGGATGCCCCATTTTTGCGGACACATTCCAGTCAATTTGCCGGTAACTGTCACCTGCTTGGTAGTCCCTGACCTCAGAGAATTCGAGACCCTGCCCTTTGAACAAAGTATGGTATTCACCGGAGAATATCTCATCAACGATGTTTTTTGTCGTTATCTCAATTTTTCTGATTCGCTTAAGGATTTCAGATGTTTCCATTTAATTTACCCGGCTTGTATTGTTGGCGACTATTAGGGTACCTCGATTTCATCGAACAAGCGTTCAACTATATCATCTTGGGTTAGTTGTTCAGCTTCAGCTTCGTAGGTAAGGATGATACGATGTCTGAGGATATCTTTACCGATCGCTTTTATGTCGTCCGGTATCACGTATCCTCTTCTTTCTAAGAATGCTTGAGCTTTGGCTGCTTGCGCTAAATAGATTGTTGCTCTGGGAGATGCGCCGTATTCGATCAGATTTTGTAATTCTTTTAGTTTGGGGTATTTTTCCGGTTCTCTGGTGGCAAATATCAGGTCTAGGATGTAGTCTTTGATTTTTTCTTCAATATAAACCTGTTTGACACTCTCTCTTAATTCTAAGACATCTTCCGGTGTGATCACAGTGTTTGTCTGTATAGGTCTATCAGGTATCATTCTGTTCATAATCATTTTTTCTTCTTCACGATTAGGGTACTCTATTAAGAGCTTCAACATAAATCTGTCAATTTGAGCTTCGGGAAGCGGATAGGTGCCTTCTTGTTCAAGCGGGTTTTGAGTAGCCATTACTAAGAAAGGTTTCGGAAGATTATAGGTAGTGTCACTGATGGTAACTGTTTTTTCCTGCATTGCCTCCAATAAGGCCGATTGTACTTTTGCCGGTGCTCTGTTGATCTCGTCTGCTAAGATAAAATTAGCGAATATCGGTCCTAATTTAGGATAGAATTCTGACGTTTTTTGGTTGTAGATCATCGTTCCGATCAGATCGGCGGGGAGTAGGTCCGGAGTAAACTGAATACGCTTGAAAGACGCACTTACGGTCTTTGACACTGTGTTAACTGCCATTGTTTTAGCCAGACCGGGAACACCTTCTAAGAGAATATGGCCGTTTGACAGCAGGCCAACCATCATTCGCCGTAACATGTAACTTTGACCGACGATTACTTTGCGAGTTTCATCAAGTACCAGTTGTACTTTTTCACTTTTTTCATAGATTAATTCATTCAATTTGTCAATATCCATCAAGCCTCCAAGGTGAATAATTCATGGCGTTGAGATATTGCATATATATATTCTATGCAAGATCCATCGCGTCCCATGTAGATTTTAGAAGGGGTTTGTTTATGTTAACCTAATAAGTTAACAGTCGTTTCAGATAAATACTGAAAGGTTTGGTCTCAGATAACGAGTAACTCCGTTAGCCGGTCTTTTTTTTCTTTTTCATTCGTTCAGGTGCTGATATTCCCATCAGCTCGAATGAGATAGCCAGAACATTCTTGATTACCAGAAGCAAATATAGCCTACTCGCTGTCAAATCCAAGAAATTTTCTCTTAAAACGCGGCAGGATTGATAGTATTTATGGAACAGACTAGCTAAATCATGCACATAAAAAGCCAGTCTATGAGGTTCACGGTTATCAGCAACAGATTTTAGAACTTCCTGAAAAGAGAGGATTTTTTTTATAATGGCAATTTCTTCGTCCGACTTAAGCTTGCTGATGTCAGCTTGCCTTATTTCACTACGTTTAACACCGAGTTTTCTTGCTTTTCTTACGATGCTGCATATCCTTGCATGAGCATATTGAGAGTAATATACAGGGTTTTCGTTGGTCGTTTTTTTGGCCAGATCCAAATCAAAATTCAGGTGAGTATTGGGCTTCTTTTCGATGAAAAAGTACCTGCTGGCATCTATTCCTACTTCATCTATCAGGACATCCATAGTTATTATGTGGCCTGTTCGTTTAGACATTTTTACCTTCTCACCGTTTTCATATAGATTAACCTGCTGCAGGAAAACGATTTCAAGTTTATCGGGGTCGAGTTTGATTGCTTCCAGCGCTGCTTTTAATCTGGGAATGTAGCCATGATGGTCAGGGCCTAAAACGTCTAATATGTAGTCAAAGCCACGTTCATATTTAGTAATATGATAGGCTATATCGGGTACGAGATAGGTGATTTCCCCGTCAGATTTCATCAGCACCCTGTCTTTCTCATCACCAAATTTAGTAGATGCAAACCAAACCGCTCCGTCACTTTCATAAGTACAATTAGCTTCCACCAAATAACTTAATGCTTCTTCTATTGTACCTTGGGTGCGGAGCATTTTTTCCGAAACCCAGCTGTCGAACACTACGCCATATTTTTCTAAACTCTCTTGCTGCATTTTTTGGATTTCTAGGATAGCAAACTCTTTCATTCTCTCCAAGCGGTCAACTTCAGAGTAGTGAATAAACTTAGAGCCTTCTTTTGCTTTGAGGTTTTTAGCTATCTCTTTAACATATTCGCCCTGATACATTCCTTCGGGTATTTCGTCAAATTTATATCCGAGAACTTCTCGATATCTCATCTCTAAAGATTCGGCTAGAACATCAACCTGATTACCGGCATCGTTGACATAGAATTCTTTTTTTGCGCAATAGCCTATGTAGTTCATAATCCTTGCTAAAACATCGCCATATGCAGCAGCACGAGCGTTAACTACATTCAAAGGACCGGTGGGGTTGGCGCTTACAAACTCTATAACGATCTTTTTTCCTTGTCCATAGTCTGTCATTCCGTATTCTTTCCCTGCATCGAAAACCTGTTTCAAAAGTTTTTGGTAATGGTTTTTTGAGATAGTTATATTAATAAAACCATTACCAGCTACCTCAACACTACTATAACGTCTTTTTTTGGCTAACAAGTCAGCTACCTGCTTAGCCATATCGACCGATTTCATGTTGTTTCTTTTAGCGTTAACCAGAGCGGCATTAGTTGAGAAGTCCCCGTGCTCTTTGTTTTTTGGTTCTTCTACATAGTATTTTTCACTGTATTTATACCCGAGCTTTATCCAGCATTTTTTTAGGTCTTTGATGATCATTTCTTTTATCATGTCTCATCCCTCTTGGCTGTTTCTAGTTGGCTGTTTTTGCCATAATTCTTCTAACTTATATTGATCTCTGTTGGGTGCGTCAAAAAAGTGGACTATCACATCACCATAGTCCAAAAGAATCCAAACACCTGCATCAAAGCCTTCTTTTCCTAACAGGCTATACCCTTTTTTCTTGGCTTGTTCTAAGACATTTTCGGCAATAGCTTTAGTATGAATAGAGCCTTTGGCACTGCATATTACGAAGTAATCGGTAAATGAAGATTTTTCTGTTACATTGAAAGTCGTAATATCTTCGCCTTTTTTTTCAGCTATCCATCTTTTTATATCTTCAATTTTTAGTTCAAGCGGTTCCATATATCTCCTTTATTTGATATGATTTTTGTAATCCATCCCTACTATTACTTGAAACGACTCATTAGCATCGCTGCTAAGAGCATAGGCATGTCTTTCTATATTGGTATATTTTTTCAGTCGCTTCAGCTCTTCGGGTGAATCTTTTTTCATTACAATTATTGTTCTGTTGTAATTAAAACTGTCGGCATTACCAACTCCTATGATATCAACATTACTATTTCTGTTTAAATAACTTGCCATCTCTGCTGCTGCACCATGGAATCCGCAGCCATTTAGAACCTTGATTCTGATAGCGGGGAAATAGTCAACAGGTGTTTCGATTTCTTCTGCGCAGGAGCTTAATAACAATGCTCCTAAAACCAGAAACGAGAGCCCATACGGCTTATAAGAGCTTTTAAAGAAGCCGAGTCGATAATGGATGTTAATATTCATACGGTATTCGTATAGCAGCTATTCACTTTGACTAAAGAGTTTTATTAAATTGCTGTACGCATTTTCGAAATCTTCAGGTATTACCCGCATATTAGCGGCAGTAGTCATAAAGTTTGAGTCTCCAAACCATCGTGGCACAATATGGACATGCAAGTGTTCATCAACGCCAGCTCCGGCAGCTTTGCCAATGTTTATCCCAATATTTAGGCCATCGGGTTTATATTGTTTACGGATGACTTTTTCGCTTAACGATAATGCTGCAAATAAATCTATCGATTCCTCACTGGTTAAGTCATGTAAGTTGGCAATATGTCGGTTAGGTACGATCATAACATGACCGTTGTTATAAGGATATAGGTTGAGGATAACAAAGCAGAGTTTATTTCTGTATACTACCAATCTCTCTTTGTCTTCTTCCGGCTTGATACATAGGATACAGCCTTCCTTTTTCTCCGATACCAAATACGGATATCGCCATGGTGAATAGAGCCTATCTGTCATTAATTTTCTTTTCCCCCCAGGCTAGATATTGCCTGTCTTTAATGGTTGTATTAATTAGAACGTTAAACCCGTCAATAATTACACCAACACCGAGCGTGCTGTTTTGAATAACACTGTTCGGCCCGATATGAGAATGTTTAGCGATATTGGATGTTCCTTTGATGATACTATTGGGACTGATATGTACATCAGTGTCCAGCTCCACCTCTTCACCTATGATGACCGTGTCGGGGTTTTCAATAGTAACGCCGTTTTTTAGCCAGTTTTCCTTAATCCTATTGTAGTACTGTTGCTCCAATTCTGCAAGTTGATAGCGGCTGTTTATTCCACTTACTTCGGTGATGTTGTCGGTTATCATAGCGGAAACCGTTTTTCCTTTTCGTGACAGAATTTCAACAGTGTCGGTTAGATAGTATTCTTTCTGTTGATTGTCACAGTTAACATATTGTAGAGCATTAAACAGAGATTGAGAGTCAAAACAATAGATGCCGGTGTTTATTTCATCAACTAGTTTTTCGTCAGTAGATGCATCTCTATACTCAACTATCCTGCTAACAGTGCCATCAGATTTTCTGATTATGCGGCCGTAGCTTCCCGGATCTTGTAGTTTAACGGTTAACACAGTGCATGCTGCTTTATCTTTTCTATGAGTCTCTATCAGCTTTTGGAGAGTGTTTTTGGATAGTAGCGGAACATCTCCACATAAGATAAAAATATCTCCATCAAAGTCTTGAAATTCCTTTTCGCAAACCATGACTGCATGACCTGTACCTTTCTGTTCTTCTTGATCGACGAAAACGAGTTTGTTGTTTTTGCTCAGGCAGGAAATTGCTTCTTCTTTTTTGTATCCCACAACAACAGCGATAGTTCCACAGTGAACTTCTTCAGCGACATCAACAACGCGTTGTATCAATGGTTTTTCGGCAAGATTAAAGGTGACTTTAGCCTTATCGGACTTCATTCTTGTCCCTTTACCGGCAGCCAATATTATAGCTCCACATTTTCTCATCGTTACTCCTAATTATATGTTTTCTATTAAATTTTTCTCGATTATAATTTCTCAAACTAAATTAATTGAGCCACTTTTTTTCAAGAGGCAATATTTACAACCGAAAAAACAAGCTTTCGGTTTTAATTCTCAGTAGATCCCGAATTGTCCTGTGTAGTAGTGGATGAAAAAAATCAGGGCACAACTCGTTAAGAGAGCTTAACAAATAAACTCTATCTCTTATTCCGGGGTGAGGGATCAGTAATTCTTCGGTTTCTATGATCTGATCATCATAAAAGAGAATATCTATATCAATAGTTCGAGGCCCCCATCTCATGTCTCTTTTCCGTCCCAAACTGGCTTCTATCGACTGACACTCTTTAAGCAGTTGAATAGCTGACAGGCCGGTAGTAACTTTGAGCGTGCAATTGATAAAACAAGGTTGAGTATGAACACCATAAGGCTCTGTTTCGATAATTCTACTGATAGTTTTCATCTTGATCTGAGGATGCTGAGCCAACTGCTGCAATGCTTTTTCGATATTCAACCGGCGATTTCCGATATTAGCACCCAAACTTAGATAAACCGTTCTCATAACAACCTCTAACACATAGGGCATTCAGCCCTGATTGTATTTTATTTTTTCCGATACATTTCAATTTCAACGGAACCCAATGAGCCGTTGATCGGGACTGAAGGTTTTTTTATTTTCACTAAAGCCCCGGTTAATTTTGTGAAACGTTCCATTAAGGTGTCTAAAATTTGATTAGCACAATCTTCAAGTAAATGGAACTGCATTTTTTCCATAGTATGTTTTATTTCATCGTAGATTTTAGTATAGTCTACCGTGTCTTGCAGATGATGGATTGAGGGGTCTAATTTTTTCTCGGTTTCGATAGTTACATTCACTATGAATCTTTGCCCCAATTTCCTTTCTTCGGGATGGACGCCATGATAACCGTAAAAAACCATATCATTAAGATATATCTTCATTAAATGTTACTCCATTAGTGTTCGTTATGCAGCACAACTCATCCTATCTGTTAAGTCTGTTATTGCAAGTTCTAAATCATATTAGAGAGCCTGATGATCTTGCACCAAAGTTATTCCATTTCTTTGATGTCGCCTTTTCTTCTTTTCAGAGACGTGATTTTAACCATGACTTTTTTTGATGCGAGATTATCAATCATTTTAATAACCACACCACTTAGCAACAACCCGAGTAAGGAACCGAATATGGCAAAGTCTTCGCTCAAAGCTAAAGCGTATCTGATTATTACATAGAATAAAAGCATGGCCAAAATCGGAAAGATAAACAGGACAAAAGAGGAAAATATTCTGTCTGCCGGTGCTATTTCTAAAAAGACATGATCGCCCGGAGAAACGGCGAAAGAAGGTTTTTTAACGTTGAATCTAATCTTCTCAGAGTTTCCCATGCAGAGCATATTGACGCTGCAATTTTTACAGCTGCCTTTTCGCTGGACTTCTACCAGGACATCATTATCTAAGGTCTCTATGATTATACCGGAGTCTTTTTCTTCTTGCTTAGAGTTCATCAATTGTTACTCCTTATTTTGTTGATAATTTCGGTGCTGGATTTTCCTTTAAAAAATGGCAAACTAATAATCTGACCTCCATATTGTTTGACAACATCAGAGCCTACTATTTCATTTTCTTTCCAATCGCCACCTTTGACTAAAAAATCGGGCTTTATTGATTCAATCAGCTTGTAAGGTGTGTCCTCCTCAAAGAGGCAAACAAAATCAACGAATCTTAAAGCCGATAAAACCAAAGCCCGATTCTCTTCGTTATTTATCGGTCTTTCACTCCCCTTCAGCCGCTTAACCGATTTATCACTGTTAAGTCCGAGTATCAATATATCGCCTAATTTCTTGGCCTCTCTGAGATACCTGACATGTCCGGCATGGAGGATGTCAAAGCACCCATTGGTGAAGACAATTTTTTGATTCTGACTTTTCAGTTCTTCAGTAAGAGCTAAAAGGTTTTCTTGTGAAAGTATCATGATAACATAACCGGTTACAAACTATAGCTCCATTGTTTCGCCGAACTCCATAATTCGACATTTTTTTCCGTTCTTTTCTATTTTTCTGGCGAAGTCTTTTGGGTCTGCTGCTATGACGGGGAATGTGTTATAATGCATAGGGATAGCTATTTTGGGGTTAGTTAACTCCACCGCATAACTTGCATCATCAATGCCCATAGTAAAATTATCTCCAATCGGGAGCATCATATAATCGATATTATGCAACTCACCTATGAGTTTCATGTCATAGAAAAGACCCGTATCTCCTGTATGATAGATGATTTTATCTTCGATGAACAGCAGAACACCGGCTGCCTCTCCGCCGTAGGTGTTGTCTGGTGTCATACTACCGTGATGGGCAATAGTGAATTTAACTTTTCCGAACTCAAAGTCATGGCTGCCGCCAATATGCATGTTATGAGCCTTATACCCCTTTGTTTGGCAATAAATAGCTAATTCATTTACGCAAATAAAAGTTGTCTTATCTTTGTCTGCTATCTTAAAAGAGTCTCCAATATGATCTCCGTGAGCATGAGTCAGAATTATGAAATCGGCACTGAGATCTTCCGATTTTACAGGTGCGGAAGGGTTACCCTCTAAAAAAGGATCAATCAGTACCTTAATGCCTTTAGAAGTTGTCACTAAAAAGCCTGAATGGGATAAATATTGTAATGTCATGATTTCACCTCATCACTTTTTATTCAAAACCAAAGACTACTTGATTTCCGTCAACCTTTTTATGAAGATGCCATTTAAATTTAGCTGATGAGACCGTTCAGAAAGACAAACCTTCACTGGAGGAAGGGTGCTTTTGTGCGGAGAAGGGATAACGTCC
>PWNZ01000093.1 GCA_003564135.1 Candidatus Cloacimonadota bacterium | reverse complement strand
ATCGGCAGCCTATAATACGGTTTTATTCCCATTAAAACCTTCTACCGGCTGCAAAGCCACAAGCAAAATATTGGAGACAAAAATGATAAAGATAAATAAAAAATCGGTGGTGATAGGGCTTGTTATTACAGCCCTTATTATGATTACCGGGGTTTCGCTGTGCGCACAACCCTGGGACGGCGCAGGAACCGAAGGAGATCCATATCAAATTGGAAATGCCCAAGATTTGTTTGATATTGGAGCTGTTGGGAATGAGCATTATTTAGGAAGTTACTTCATTCAGACGGCGAATATTGATTTAGCTCAGTTTCAAAATTGGGAGCCTATTGGAGATATAGGCCATCAGTTTACGGGATCTTTTAATGGTGATGGTTTTGTCGTCCAAAATCTGACTATTGATATAGGTGCTAATGATTATGCCGGTCTGTTTGGATATATTAACGGTGCTGCGTTGGAGAAGATAACAATAGAAATACATAACATAGTCGGAAACAGCTATGTCGGTGGTTTAGCAGGTTATATTTATAACAGCCATATTCAGAATTGTTCCCTAATTAGTTCGGGACAATATGAACCCAATATTGTAGGTAACCAATACATTGGAGGTTTAGTCGGATACAGTGACTTTGACAGTGTTATTAGCGGGAGCTACAGCAATGTTGTAACTGCCGGCAATGAATATATCGGTGGCCTTGTAGGTGCTAACGATGACAGTTCCATAGAGAACTGTTTTTCAATAGGTACAACAGAAGGACATAGCTGGGTTGCAGGCTTAGCGGCAGTTCAATACGGCGGTATTATTTCTAACAGTTATGCTGCAGGTTCAGTAGTATCTGAAATAGCGATATCCGGTGGCCTGGTTGCTACCATACATCCACCCACCCCTGGAGGTCTGAGAGGTGTTACTAACAGTTATTGGGATATGAATGCAACCGGTCAATTATATTCGGACGGAGGTTATCCGAAAGATACTAATCAGATGACCTATGAATATGATGCTAACACCTATGACGGCTGGGATTTTGAAGAAATATGGTCTGACGATTATTCAGGTACTATCAATGGTGGTTACCCGTTCTTGTTTCCACTCTTAAATTGGGAAACGATAGATTTTGCGGGAGGTGACGGTTCAGATATAAACCCCTACCAAATATCTAATGCATATCAGATGAATAGGATTAGAAATTACTTGAATGATCCCGGAATCTATTTCGAGCTTACACATGACTTTAACCTGAATGTCCCTCCCTGGAAAACAGGTGAAGGTTGGATACCGATTGGAAACGGAAATGAACCGTTCCAAGGAACACTTGATGGGGATGAAAAGACTATATACAATATGATTATTGATGGTGGTCGGGTTAATGGTTTATTCGGATTAATAGAAGGCGAGGTTGAGGGTAATGAAATTAACCTAACTGAGATAAAGAATCTGTCATTAATTGATTTTAGAATACTGGGTGGTGCATCATATGGTGGTGGATTAGCCGCCATCGCAGCAAAAGCCAAAATCCAAAACATTAACGTAACCGGAGAAATTGAAGGATCACGACATATTGGTGGTCTTGTTGGTGCTTTAGGGGGAAGTGAGTATACAACTCCATATTATTCTCGAATTATCGATTGTTCAGCAGAATGTAATGTAGTAGCAAACAGTCATTCAGCCGGTGGACTTATCGGATCGGCCGCAGGTAATTATGAAAGCTCTATTGTGGTTAAAAACAGCTACAGCAAGGGAAGTGTTGAATCTTACGGGGACAAAATTGGAGGTTTAATAGGAATAGTTGCTGATATTTGGATAATAGAATCATGTTATTCCACTTCAACCGTTGAAGGTGCAGATGAAGTCGGTGGGGTGATTGGAAAAAGTGCCGGTTCTGGAACTGTCGAAAACTGTTACGCTATGGGGAATGTAACTGGTAACGAAAGAATTGGTGGATTAGTTGGCGGGAACGTTAACAATGTTAGTATTTCCAATAGTTACTCAACCGGAGAGGTCCTAGGTTTAATTGATGTTGGAGGATTGATTGGTTACAATACAGTGAATAATAGCGTACACAATAGCTATTGGAATACCGAAACATCAAATCAACAAGGATCAGCCGGCGGAGATGGCAGAACAACAGAGGAAATGATTTATGAATATGACCCAAACACCTATGCTTATTGGGATTTCTTTACAATATGGGAAGAAGACTCTTATGGGATTAACGAAGGCTATCCTCTCTTGTTGCAGGGTAGCCCTAGTGAACAAGATGGGTCACCGAATAACCCTTTCCAAATAACATCTGCACAGACTCTGTATCTCGTTCGACACTATCCTGAGTCTCACTTTATACAGCTTTCAGATATTGATTTGGGCGGAACAGACAATAACTGGCAGCCTATTGGTTCGGAGGAACAACCTTTTAACGGAAGATATAATGGTGATGGATACACTATATCCAATCTCTATATAGATAGAGATCAAACGGATAATATTGGTTTGTTTGGCTTAGTAGATGTTTCTACTATGATAGAAAATGTATCGTTAATTAATGTTGACGTTAAAGGCCGAAGTAATGTTGGAGCTCTTATAGGCAAAGCAGATGATATAGATGAAGGTAACCCGGGACACGTCATTAATTGTAATTCTTCAGGAGAAGTTAGGGGATCTGCAGATGAAGACGGCACTACCGGCTTGAACATAGGAGGATTAATAGGGGTTAACTCGGCTTTGGATGTCAAAAGATGCTATACTGAGGGCTTTGTGACAGGATTTAGAAGTAGTTCAGGTGGTCTGATCGGTCGAAATAGCACAAATGTACATGATAGTTATTCAAACGTCTCTCTTACTCAGGAATCAGAATTAAATGGTATGCACGTTGGCGGTTTGATAGGTATTATAAATCCTCCAGGAGTAATAAATAATAGTTATTCAACGGGAACAGTAGTTGCAGACGGTGCCTATATAGGTGGTTTAGTTGGAACTCGTCACGTAGTTGACTCAGTCCTTAATAGTTTCTGGGATACCGAATCATCAGGTCAGGCAGATTCCCCAGGTGGAACAGGCTTGACCACCGTCAAGATGATGCAGCAAGCGTCCTATCCTCAGGGTGAGGATGAGTGGGATTTTGATCCGGAAGAAGGTGTCTGGGCAATCGAAGAGTGGCATACCGAGCCGTTCTCTACTTATCCCTATCTGCAGTGGCAGACAGAAGGTCCGGATCCTGTAGGCTTTGAGCATAACGAACCGGTCAACAAGGACGACATTCACCAAGTCATAGGTTATGGCGGAACCGAACAATGGTACTGGGTATCGTTCCCCTGGCTCAGCCGGGATGCTGATGGCTATGACCCGCCGAGGCAAACAGCCGAAGAAGCGCTTCGACCCTTGGCAAAAATCAACAGTGTGATAATTGATGCAGTGCAATACCTTGATGTTCAGAACCCCCCAGACCCGGATTTACAAGAAATGGTTTGGGATGGCACTCATGGAACCCCATGGGATCCGGATGATATCGACACTTTCTGTTCAACCAGGGGTTATAAGGTTAATGTTAGAGACAATACGCCTCCTGACGACTATTATCTTCCTTTATACGGTACCAGACTCGATCCTGAGACTCCAATAACACTACATCCCGGATACATAGAGGGAGATCCGGGCGGTATTCATGCATTTCATCCCCGAGATAACTGGATCGGTTATTTCTTAACTGATTCTCAATGTGCTGAAGATGGATTTGTCAATATAATTCATGAGATACTATATATTAAATCCCAGCATGAAGCGATGTACAGTGACGGGGCAGGAGGCTTTACCGGTGAAGTGACGCTCGAATACGGTAAGATGTATAAAGTCGCCTTGACCAGTGATGTTCAAGAAGACTTAGATTTCCAATGGAACATCCCGCGAGGTCGTTCTTCGTCCGAACGCCAAACCTCTCCGCGTCCGAGACCTCAGCATTTTGATATATCTTACGGTCCTGATTATGAATCAATCTTCATCGCTGAAATTGCAGATGATGAAGATGTAGTCGAGATCGGTGTATATGTAGATAGTGTCTGCGTCGGTGCTTCGGTCTTTGTAGATAGTTATCCTTTAGAGATATTGGCTTACACTGATGAATCTCACCTTAATAAAACGATAACCTTTGTCCTTTATCTGGATGATGACAGTTATGAAAGATACGATACCGTTTTGATGAAGGATCTTGATACCGGTCAGTATTCGAGGCAGACTCTTAATGCTCAGGAAAACCTGTTTTCGCTCATTGAGCTTGACCGTAACGGACAAAGTAGAAACCTTGCCGTTGAGGATAGTGATAAAGAAGATACTTTGCAGCCGATGTTGAGGCTTGAGCAGAATTATCCCAATCCGCTCAGCTTAAGGACAGGGAT
>PWNZ01000197.1 GCA_003564135.1 Candidatus Cloacimonadota bacterium | reverse complement strand
TTTATCCCAAATAATGCAGAATATTTCAAAGATAAATTCAGACTTCCTGACCCCATATATTTTGTGATTTTGCTTTACCTCTTATTTCAAAGATGGTGTCGTAATTATGTTTAATACTAAATGCATTAATATTAGTATCGATAAAGACTAATAACCGTAAACATAAAGTAAAAAAACTTGATTTAATGCAATAGTTGCACCTCTTTGTGCCAGGAATGATAATAGCTATAGATCCCTTTGTCAGATTGCTCTAATTCAAAATACTTTGACAGAAAGAGTGAATATAAATGAGGGTATCCGGTAATGAAAAGTAATATAATTAAGGAGAGGACTAAATGGAAAGAATGCCCTATTCTGAACCCTACAAAATCAAGACAGTAGAGTCTATCAAGGTTCTTACGCATCAGGAGCGCCAAGCGAAAATCAAGGAAGCAGGCTATAATCTATTTAATCTCCGGTCAGAGGATGTATACATAGATCTGTTGACCGATTCCGGAACGGGTGCCATGAGCGACAAGCAGTGGTCAGCTATTATGACCGGAGACGAGAGCTATGCCGGATCAAAGAGTTTCTTCAAGATGAAGGATAAAATAGTTGATCTATTGAAGATGCCCTATGTTATCCCCACCCATCAAGGCCGAGCAGCCGAGAATGTTCTTTTTTCAGCTTTAATCAAGGAAGGTGATATAATTCCCGGGAATACACACTTTGATACGACTAAAGGTCACATTGAGTTCCGTAATGCCTTTGCCTGCGATTGTACTATCAATGAAGCTTCCGATGCTGACAATGAGCATCCCTTTAAAGGTAACGTCGATATTGGTCAGTTAGAATCGGTTATCAAGCAGAACAGGTCAAAAGTACCTTTCGTAGTATTAACTGTGACCTGTAATAGCGGTGGAGGACAGCCTGTATCAATGGATAATATCAAAGCAGTCAGCGATACATGTCGAAAATACGATATAACTTTAGTCTTCGACGTAGCCCGATTTGCTGAGAATGCTTACTTCATCAAGACCAGAGAAAAAGGTTATGAAGACAAGAGTATAACAGAAATTGTTGCAGAAATGTTTAGCTATGCCGATGCTTGTACTATGAGCGCTAAAAAAGATGGAATAGTAAATATCGGTGGTTTTATAGCGCTTAGAAGTGAAGAGCTATACAAGCAATGCTCTGTTTTCACTATTATATACGAAGGTTATCTGACTTATGGTGGTATGGCGGGTCGGGATATGGCCGCATTAGCTGTCGGACTTGAAGAAGTTACCGACTTTGACTATCTTCGCAGCAGGATAGGTCAGGTTCAGCGTTTAGGCAAAAAACTTCAGGATGCAGGAATACCAATCATTAAGCCGGTTGGTGGGCATGCAATATATGTTGACGCAATGAAGTTTTTCCCTCATATTCCCCAAGATCAACTACCGGCTCAGACATTAGGTGTAGAGCTTTATACGGAAGCCGGAGTCAGAGGAGTTGAGATTGGTATAGTTCTTGCCGACCGAGATCCGATAACTCGCGAAAATCGCAAGCCGAAGTTTGACTTACTCAGGTTAGCTATTCCCAGAAGAGTATATACGGAGAATCACATGGAAGTAGTTGTTTGGGGATTGAAGAAGGTTCATGAGCGAAGGAATTCCTGTAAAGGTTTGGAATTGACTTATGAAGCACCGATAATGAGACACTTTACCGCCAGATTCAAAAAACTGGATTGAAAAGAGTAAGAATGCTCATCAGATTATACAAAAAAGTAAAACACTAATAAAACTGACTTGATATATAGAGAGCTGATTTCAGCTCTCTATATGCTTAACACATATTAGAGGGTGTCCGATGAAGAAGATACTGTTTCATGTTTGCTGTGCTCCCTGTATGGTCGCACCATATAATAAGTTGCGTGATGAGGGAGAGGTTGAAATATCTGCTTTTTGGTTTAATGACAATATCCATCCTTACAAGGAATATGAAGCACGGCTCGACACCTTGATAGCTTGGTCTGAAAAAATAGGACTGAGCTTAGAGGTAGAAGATAGCTATCTTCCATATACCTTTATGCATCGTATTAATGAACGTGAGCATGAAAGATGCTACTTTTGCTATCATTTTAGATTGCTTAAAACTGCCGAAAAAGCAAAAAGAGAGGGCTTCGATGCCTTTTCTACCTCGCTGCTCTATAGTAAATTCCAAAAACATCAACTGACAAAGATGATAGCCGAAAATATTTCCGATAGGTTGAGTATCCCCTTTTATTATCGAGACTTCAGAGATCTCTGGTATGAAGGGAAAAAGCTTTCCCTAGAAGAAAATATGTATCGACAGAAATACTGTGGTTGTTTATATAGTGAGATGGATAGATGGTATAAACCGGCAAAAGTTAAAGGCAAAACATGATGAGCAAGTACGAGCAGATTGATTTAGATAACCAAAAAAGATATAGTTTAAGTGAACGGCCCAGCAAGCTGAACAGCCGTCAGTTAGGTTCGGCAAAGGACTTCAGTGGAGAAATCCCTTTGTTAGCCTTTGTGGAAAACTTGCCTGATATCCTCAAAGCTAAAGATTTCAAAAAACTGTTGGATCATACCTATAATGCATATAAAAGAGGTAAGCCGGTTATTGTAGCTTTAGGTGGTCATATTATAAAAACCGGGCTGTCACCATTACTGATCAAGATGGCTAAAATAGGTGTTATTAAATGCTTTGCCGGGAACGGCTCCATAGTAGTTCATGATTATGAACTGGCATTAAATGGACAGACATCTGAGGACGTTGGTAAGGCTCTGGCAGATGGTTCTTTCGGAATGGCCAAAGAGACCGGCGATGGAGTCAATAAAGCCGTTAAATATGCTTATGATAACGGTCTGGGTTATGGTGAAGGAATAGGTAAAGCTCTCCACGAAATGGATACTGAATATACCGAATTATCTCTTTTCAGAGCTGCGTATTCAATGGATGTGCCGGTAACCGTACATGTAGCGATAGGGACAGATATTGTCCACCAACATAATAGTGCCTCCGGTCAAGCTATAGGTGAATGCTCGCTGCGAGATTTCCGGATTTTCTGTAATCAAATAAAAGACTTGCATGACGGCGGGGTGTTTATTAATCTCGGTTCTGCGGTTATAATGCCCGAGGTATTTCTCAAGGCTGTGACCGTTGTCAGAAATTTAGGCCACCCGCTGCATAGTTTTTATACTGCGGTTTTTGACATGAACCATCATTACCGTCCGCAAGTTAACATTGTCTCCCGACCTATTCAGGGTAAGGGAGCAGGGTATTACTTTATCGGTCACCATGAAATTATGGTTCCATTATTCTTTTATGCTTTGTGGGAGAGGATTAAAAATGATCCGTAAGATTACTGTTTTAGTTGTTTTCGTCCTTTGCTGCAGTTTACTAGCTGCTTATGACACCGGTAGAAGCCCCTTGAAAGCAATGGCGTTATCCGCACTTCTTCCCGGGGGCGGTCAAATTTACAATCAAGCCTACTATAAAGGTGCCGGAGTTATTGCTATTCAGGGATTCTTTATCGGCAGTCTTATTTATCATAATCATCAAGTAAATAAATACGAAGACAAGGCACTAAAAGCTACCGGAGAAGATATTTTTATCTATCAGCAAAGATATAACGACTACTTTGATAAGCGTCAAAACGACATCTGGTGGGTTGGTTCAATACTGTTTCTCTCGGTATTGGATGCTTATGTAGATGCTAATCTCTATAATTATGAGCAAGAGAAAAGAGCTGTCGAAATAATTTTTGACTCCCACAGGGTTGGCGTTAGTTATAGCTGGTAATCTCGAGTAGCATTAGAAAACACGGTAGATCGAAAAACGGGTTTAGTGTTTACAAGCTGTCACGCCAATCTCTGACTCTGGCCCTATCGACCTTTTCTCTAATCCATCTGCTGTAGTAGGTTCCTCTTTTATTCTCAATCAGCTTTTCTCTCAAGGCCGGAATCTGCTGTTCAAACATGGTCATATCGGGCCGATGAAACGTCTTCACTACTCCGAGATAAGACCCTTGGGAAAGTTCAACCGGCTTAGATACAAACTCATCCCTCCCATAAGCGAGCATCTCCCGTGCCAATGGCTCGATGTTCGGTTCATCATTAACTATAGAACTGAGGCTAAAGTAATCATAATCACTTACTTGATGGTTTTGTCTTTTGGCTTGAGCTATAATATTTCGGTACCTATATTCGCTATGGAAGCGCCTCGCTTCTTCGTAGGCGAGTTTTTCCTGTTTTTGCTGCATGAGTTGGTCTCTAATTTCGTCTGACACGGAACTGATTGGCTTAAAACCTCTCGATTGGCTCTCCTTGACCTCCATTAATACATAAGATTTAAGATCTTCGCGGTAAAGAGGCTCGAATATGCTGCCGGGCTTAGTATTAAAGGCTCTATCTGCAATACTTCGACTTTCGCCCAATTTA
>PWNZ01000179.1 GCA_003564135.1 Candidatus Cloacimonadota bacterium | reverse complement strand
GAATAGTTGAATAGTTGAATAGGGCAAAGAGCGGAGGGCAGAGAAGCGTTTAGCGTTTAGAGTTGAGAAAAGAGCGGAGGGCTAAGGGCCTTCGGCAATGAATAATGAATAATGAACAAGGAACAATGAATAATGAACGGTGAACAATGAACAATGAAGAAGGAACAATGAAATGGTTTAGGGTTTAAAGTTGAGAAGCTTCGCTGAATTGAGACCCGGTGAAGTAGGTAAAAGAGACTTCACGGGCTAAAAATTGAGAATGAGATTGAACTCTGATGACCTGATGAACCTGATAGGCTCTGATGAGTTAGTTCTTGGTTGTTGGTTCTTGGTTCTTGGTTGTGCAGTTTTTAGGCACTTTAGAAAAAAAATAAAATAAAAATGAAAAAAGAGGCGATTTGGTAACCTTGACCCTTATCGCCTTGATAGCCAATGAGTTACACGGTTACATGGTTCGTAACTTTTTGTAACCTTTGTAACCGGAACCTGTCGGTTCTTGGTTGCGGGGTGAGATGTTATTCTATAGCAGATTGCAGAATCTCACCTAACCTGACACCAATAGACATCGATGCCTGAAATATATCGACATTCCCTAACAAGTCAAATCCGAAGGCAGCCGAAATATCAATCACCTCTAAAGGATATGTAAAACCTCCTGTCAGGATCAGTTGGTCGGCTTTATCAACAGTCAGATAGTCATATTCAACATCGAATTCAAAAGGCAAGTCATCATCACCCTGCCTGCCGGTAGCTTTGACGACATCGTGCCGACCTGTATAGACCGCAGGCACGCTAATGAGGCCTCCCCTCACGGTAAACTCTTCGAGTTTCCTTTCAACTCCGGTTTTCAGAACCAATCTATCGTCGAATTTATTAAACTGCTGCCCGGTTTGCTCGTAGCGGGCTGATAGGGCTATTTTTGTTTTGGTGTCGAGATTATACATTATACCGGCTTCTATAACACCGGGAAGGGATACATTTTCATAAATATGATAAGTCGGAGCAGCGGATATCTGATTAGCCAGAGTAAAATCATGTTCTTTGGGTAGTAGATAACTCATACCAACAGAGAACATTTCATTACCGTAAAGAAGTCCGGGCTGTAATCTGAGCAGTGTTTCGTTCATTATTACAATGCGGTCGAAAGTATATTCCAGTCTCAAGTCTCTGAATCTGTAGTGATCAACTATCACATTCAGTCCGGCACTGAAGTTATCCTTATGTCCGCTGAGAGTAAATCTACCTTGATGGTTGATCATAGTCGGGAATCTATCAAGATAGTTACCTGTTTTCAAGAGTCGTGTAAAGAGATTATAACGAATACTTTGAGGTATATGATAACTTACACCTATAGAAATATTTTCGTTCAATGGGTAACCAATTCCAGCCAATATACCGTTCACAGCTTGCTCCAAATATTGTCTGTGGTCAGGAACTTCTACCGCAACTGTTTCATTACCTCTTTTCTCTTCTTTAACGAATCGGTTGTATTCTTTTATGTCGGATTTATTTTGCATTTCTATATACACATATAACTCATCAGCTTTAAATGATGCTGGATTTATAAGGTTGTTTTCAATGCCGCCCTGCATAGCAACTGCGTTGTTCCCCATACCGAAAGACGCCGTATTAAGAAAGTTTCTGCTGTAGTGATCGTAAAAAGCCGGTATAAAGTCCGGTGCAATAAGAATACCCTCTTCCTGCCTCTCGGTTGTACCTGTTAAGCAGAGTGTTGCAGCTAGTATCAAGCTAATAATTATCAGCTTTTTCATCGTTCCTCCCACAAGTTTTAACTCAGGTTAAAGCTTTGTTTTTTCATTCTTACGCTCATGCATAGACTCATGGTCGTCGGGATTCTCTGATTATTTGTTCTATTTTTATATCAAAGCTAACTGATAACTGAAATAGTCCGACATTGCCCGATATATCTGCGGCAGCACCCATCGAAAAATCAACTCCTTGCGGCAATGGATAGGTGAAGCCGGCAGTTAACAGCAACATGTCGGATTCTACAACTTCCAAATAGTCATATTGAACATCAAATTCGAAGGGATTATCTGCCCCCGTTAATCTTTCTCCGCTTATCACATCATGTCTACCTGAATATACTTGCGGAAAATATATGAACCCGGCACGTACATAAAACTGTTCCATATCTATATCTGCGCCCATTTTAACGGTCACTCTATCGTCAAACTCTTCGTATTGATCGCTTGTCTGTTCATAATTTACAGCACCGGAAAAAAGATAGTTTTGAAATCTCATTGCGGCGCCAAGTTCTAATTGCCCGGGCAAAGTAACATCTTCATATTTATGATATATTTTTGCCGGTATGTTGCCAACCTCAAATGTTCTTTCGGCGGGCAATTTATAGGTTGCACCTATAGAAAAGTTATGATGCTGATAAAGAATACCGGGCTGGAAGCTGAACAGTGCTTCACCGAAACTTACTCTATCGTAAGTATTTTCAACTCTGACATCGCTGAAGCTATAGTAATTCATGATAGCATTGAGTCCTAAATTCAAACTATAAAAATGTTTATTAAAAGTCAGCATTGTCTGATAGTTGATCATTGTTGGATATCTATCATAGTAAGCTCCTGTCTTCAAAAACCTGCCGAACAGATTGTATCTGACCATTTGAGGCATAGAGAAACTGCCACCTAAAGAAATATTTTCTCGAGGAGAATAGCTTAATCCTAAATGAATTGCAGGTATATTGGAGTCTAAGTAATTTCTTTCATCTGGAAGTTTTATGCGCTTGAGTGAGCCATCCAATTGCTCTTCTTCTTTTATGTAATGATTTTTTTCTCTAACATTATCTTTAATATGGGCTTCGACGTACACTTTCAGGCCTCGTGCTCTTAAACTTGCAGGATTCAACAGAGCATTTTGTATACCTCCCACAACACCGACAGTGCTGTTACCCATGCCCAATGACCTGGTATTAAGCCAATTGAGGGTGTAATAATCATAAAACGAGGCTAAATAATCAGGTGCAATAAACACACCGTCTCCATCGTTACTATTTGTTCCCATAAGCGGACACAAAATCAAGCTGCTTACAACTATCAATAATATGGCTTTCATCGCTCCTCCTCAAAGAATTTTCTACCTAAATATAGTTTGTTCTCTGCCTGCTCCGACAGATACTATTGTCACCGGTCTATTAAGTAAATCAGCTATTCTATTTACATAATTTTTCGCATTCTCGGGCAACTGATCAAAAACACGGATATTGCTGATTTCATCATTCCACCCCGGATGTTCTTCATATATAGGCTTAGCTATTTCTAAAAGCTTAGTGTCTGCCGGAAATCTATCTGTCTCTATTCCGTCGATCGAATATGCGGTGCATATCTTGACCTTCTCAAAGCCTTGCAATACATCTAATAAAGTAAAAGCTATCTGATCGAAGCTATTCAACAGAATAGAATAACGAGCTGCCACTGCATCAAACCAACCACATCTGCGCGGCCGACCGGTTGAAGAACCATATTCGTTTCCCTGTTTCCTTATTCGGTCACCGATTTCATCATTCAATTCTGTTACCAGAGGCCCATTTCCTACTCTGGTGATATAGCTTTTGAAAACACCTATCATAGACTCTATTTTTCTCGACGAAAACCCGCAACCGATGGATATCCCTCCTATAACTGTGTTTGAGGATGTCACGTAAGGATATGAACCAAAATCTATATCCAATAGTGTACCTTGAGCTCCTTCAAACAGTATATTTTTCCCTTGTTGGTAGTAATCCTCTAACAAGTAGGGAACATCACCAAAGAAAGGTGAAAAAAACTTACCGATATAATCAAGCTTTTTCACTAAAATAACTCTCTCGTTTTCACACAGCTCCATTCCATGTGAATTATAGATAGCTTTCAGTTTACTGCTGATTGTTTCTTTGGCGCTCAAATCACCCATTCTCAGCCCTATTCTCGATGCCTTGTCAGCATAACAGGGGCCTATCCCTCTTCCTGTAGTCCCGATTTTGGTGCCATCCTTGCTAGACTCGTTAGCCATATCAAGTTGCTGATGTATCGGTAGAACTAAGTGTGCTCGGGGATCAATAAAAAACCGGTTATCAAAAGATATACCTTGTTTGATGAGATTATGTATCTCCTCATACAAAGAAAAAGGTTCTATAACGAGACCGTTACCTATTATACATACGGTCTTAAAGTTAAAGATACCCGCCGGAATTAAGTGCAGTACAAACCTACGCCCATCAACCATTATGGTATGACCGGCATTGTTACCGCCCTGAAACCGAACAACTACATCGGCATCTTTAGATAATACATCGACAATCTTCGCTTTGGCTTCATCACCGAAAAAGCCGCCTAATACTGCTTTTACTCTCATTTACGTTTTTATCCTCCATTTCTCTAAGCTACAAGCTTATTTTTATGTAACGTTATGTCAACTAAAAACAGACTGGACGAATATTGAGCAACGTATTAAAGACCGGATAATAATAAGAATTATACTATAGATCTCTAATGAGTCTGAAAAATTGATTCCCTCTGATTAATTCCGGATAATGCAGTAGATTTCCGGAACGCTGAATCGGCTGCGTTCCTCGCTGATCTCGCTTTGTTCGGTTCATTCGGTTGCTCCTCCGGATTTTTAACCTGTGAAATCTTTTCTTCTTGATCCGTGAAATCTTTCCTTTCTATTTCACCGGGGTTATCCGGCAATTAGCAACTTTTCATTACCGGAAAGATGACTTGAAATAATATGCCAACTCCAAGCAGGGCTTAGCCGAGTAACGCAGGCAACGCGACGTGCCAGCCGCATAAATGCGGCGCTCCGTTACACTTATAGAAAACAATGCCGCGGTGTAGTCACTATAACTGCATTATCTGGGATAGTCTCTTTATTCATAATTGTTAGCATTGAAAATGAGATGCTTTATGTAAGTTTCTTTCTGTTTATAAATACCGATCGACATATTAGTGAAAGTCTAGTTTGGCAATTAAACGAGATCCAGGCCAATAATGTTTAAATTATCATCATCTGTTGAATAAATGACACTTGTGCGGAGAGGAGCGACGTCCTCTCCATAAAGATGGACACTGACTTCTCTATACCAGTCCAGCAGTCTGTTATGGAGAACATATTATTCTTCATTATTAACCAAAAACAAAAAAAGTCATATCATCAGACATCCTGACCCCTCCTAAGCGGTTGTTTTGCATGCTTTTTTGGTGCAATTAAATACAAATATCTGCTCAGGATTATTTAATACCCCCAACAGTAGCTTTACTTGAAACATTTCTCGCACCGAGTTTACGAACCCGGCGAAGCCAATTGCCCCAAATCAGAGCAAGGATCCTCTGAACACATGCTTCAACTCCTGGTCACTGCTCTCCTTAGAAGTCGAAGGCAAATAAAGTGTCAGTAAACTATCCTTGAAGTCAGGAGGTATTAATTAGTGAATGCATGTTTTTATTAATTTGTGTTAATCTACCTACTTAATCCGTTATACATGTCCGGTGGCGATAGTTTTTGGCTGATGGTTTATTCCCAGCTCAAACGCCAGATAAGATCGAGTCCGGAATCTCTGTCGTCGCCTTTTCTCGCTTGCAGGAACAGATAAGGTCTTATTTCATACTCTACGACAACTTCTTCAGCGACCGACTCTCCTGAGTTAGTAAGGTTAAAATCTCTTTTCAGACTGACAAATAATTTATCGGTCAAATACTTTCCGATTTCCACACCAACTTGCGATGATGCAGTATCACTTCTAAATTCTATCATATCCAAACTAAATGTCTCGCCCACCACATCAGTTACCACACCAGCTAATTGATTAGCGATAACACTACCTAACACTACAGCCTGATTAGTCGCTTCAGCTTTTTCGCCGCGAGTAAGCTGTTCAAATGATCGTCCAAAAATTATATAAGATATGGCATCGGTTTCTTCTATCGGGTTATTATTTAGCTCAAAAGCGATATCGATCTCTTCCATAGAGCCTGATACAATTAGTTTCAAAGTATTTCTACCTTGGTCAATGCCGCGAAAGTTATATTCTAGGGTGAAATCCACATGGGGATTTATCTGCCTCCCTCCGGCAAAGCTTACCTCGCCGGTGATAATCTGAAAGCGACGACCGTAGAAGACATAAAATCCTCTTATAGTATTGACAGATCCGAATATTTCGAAATGAGCATCTCTTTTCACAATCTGCAGATCAGCCCTCAACTCAATATTTGCCTCGGGACTTCTCACCCATACATTTCTGGGGAATGACACATTAATTGTTCCTCTGGAATTATTTATTGCGTCATCAAAAAAATCAATCTCAGTTTGTACTTCAGGGATATTGATCTGTGGACTTTCAGTATCCGGATCAACAGTTTCTAATTGGACATCTTTCTTTTGCACTTCAGCTAATAAGGGCATCTCTCCAGCACCGGCGGTGCCATCCTGCATTAAAGCATTCAGATTTATCCTTCCTCGTGGAATACTTACATTTCCGGTAAAGCGCGGTTCGGAAACATTGCCTGACAAAGCAATGTTAGAGTTAATCAATATATCTAAAGCCTCATTTGCTATTGCCGGGAAATTTTCAGCTCTGAGATTGAAGCTGACAGATTGATGAGCGTCGGTCAAAGGGATACTAGCATCAATAGTTACCGAGCCTTCTCCTGATCTGACAAACCCCTTCTTAATCTCTAATATGTCGTTTTCGGCAATGATGATAAAGTTTACATCATGGTATCTAGTTCCTAATTCATGAACCCTCAGGCCGGCATTCTCAATATTTAAATTTAGTTTGATATAAGGTTGTTTGGGATCAGCCTCATCATAAGTAGTTGTGATTTCTTGCGGTAGATCGGTGTAGGTAATCAACTTATCTTGAGCTTCCAATCTGATGGTAAAATTACCGGTAAGATTATCGATAGCATCGACTAAAGGGTCGAGTTTGGTTAAGTCGAGGGGTACAGTTTGAAGTAACAGGTAGCTGTCAACGTTGGTATAAAGCTCAATACCCGAATCAAGGTCAATTTTTACAGGTGTAAATAACGTCAGATCGGCCAAGGGTTCTCCGATAACATCGATTGTAATCGTACCAGCGAGAACTTCATACTCGGGGATATAATTAAAACTAACTGTATCCGGATAAGGATAATCTATTTTAGTGGAAAAATTGAACCCTTTGAGATCTTCATAACCTGCATTAGAAAGCTCGGAAATAACAGCGATTACCGGACTATTAGAAGAGCCAGAGAGGTTGATATCCAAATCAAAACTACCTTCAACAGGTAAGTCATTTTCCATTAGGCTCAGAATCTTAGCCAGATCAAGATTGCTTATTCTCAAATAAAGATCATTTTCTTGATTGGTATCTAACGAATAGACGCCATTTAGCTCAACACTTTGATTGTCAGAATAAAACCTGAAAGAATCTATCTCAAAAAACTTATCCGGAATGTAAGATATGCTTGCTGCTCCTCTTTCTGTTTGCCAAAAATGCTCTTGTATCTGCGCCATTAAATCAAACCTAAGATTAAAAACCTCATTGTTGCCCGATAATTCAACTTCCGCAGTTATGCTGTGGTCTTGATCTTGTTCTACCTCTATAGTTAGCCCTGCCAATATTTCTTCGAAAAAATCTGCATCATTATCAGACAGCACAATATCTACATCACTTAAAATTCCAATCCTTTGTATCTCTATTTCGTCTATCAGACCCTGATTCAAATCGAATTCTAAGTTACCCTGAAGTTTGTGTGGCAAAGACATAAGAAGAAACCTCGATTGGAGATCAACACCTGACACGTTACCGAATGATGAATCTTTTAAATTCAAGCTGCCCTCCAATCTTAAGGAATCAACGGTTCCTTGCAGGTTACCTGCCAAGACACCATTTATATTTAAAGGTTGAGTAATTTCTGTTAAGTTTCTGACTATAGATTCAGCGTTGTTAAAAGATATATAATACCCTAGATATACTTCATCATCAATGATATTTCCATTCAATCCCAAATTGGTTTTATCTATCAAAACATTCATAGTATCAAGCACGATCTCCTGTGGATCAATAAATGCTTCGAGATTAATTTTATCAATAGTTAAATCGGCGATAACAGATTTGTCCATATTTAAGACTATATCTGTTTTATCTTCACCGCCTTTGATATTTGCATTCAGGTTAAGGTTAGTAGAATGGTCGTCATTAATAGTAATCGCAGCGATGTCGAATTTATTTAAAGCAACGTCCAATGAGTAATCTGCTAAACCCCGGAAATCAGCGCCTTCAGCTACAGATCCGAGCAAATCAGGGAAAGAGGCTGCATTGATTTGTAAAACAGCTAATGATTCGTTTCCAGCTTCGATCGTCGTTCTCGATGACAAAGCCCCGTCTTTAAGGTTAGCTTCTAATTGAAATGAGTCTATATAATAAGTGTTGTCAATTTCATACTTATCCTGAGGATAATCGGCATAAGTGGTTTGAGAATATGACAAATTCATTTTGAGGTTCATATGCCCGTTAACTATGTCAACAGAGTCTCCGGTAATGAGTATTATCCCGTTGATCATTACTTGATCTGTTATAGCCTTGACGAATTTCATTGGTTTAAGCTGGTTAAAAAATACTGACACCTCATACCCTTCAACTTCTATTGGCAATTCATCAGAAGGTTTATTCAAGATATTCGAAATGTCATCAAAAGAAGCCTTAACAATCATCCGGAAATCTTCGTAGAGGCTATCATCAATGAATAGCCGCTTTTCAATATGAATTGTTTCCCTGTCCCCCATCACTGCCAGGCTTATGCTTATAGATTCATCAGCTTCAACCTGAGGAACAAATAATGCGACATCCTGCAAGTTGTGAAAAACAATATCCATTGTTGTCTGGTGTTTTAGATCATAATCGGTATTGATATTTGAAAAGATGTCAATTTGGGTGTTGTCGGTTTTCATGACAAAATCTTTAGCATAAAGCTCTTCTTTGTCTTTGATCAGGGTAAAATTTAGACTCTTTAGGTTGATTGCTTCACCATTAGGCCAATCAATCATACATTTAAATGTACTGAGATCAAACGTTGCGTTATCTTCTTCGTATTGCAAGCTGAACTCTAGGACTAAGCCTGATATTGAGCTAGGCAGAAAATCAAATCCTTGGTCACTATTGCCGGTCATATGGTCGGTAGTTATGTTTATATTGGTGTCTTGGATCTTGAAAGAATCAAGGCTAATTGTCCAAGCAAAAGGCTTATCATCCTCAGGTTCAGTCTTATCTTGTTGTTTTACAATCTGCAGCAGATTCCATTCACCGTCGCTATATTCAGCATTCAGAGAGAGGTTGTCTATGATGATATGTTCGATTTTGATTTCCTTGTTGAGTAAATACCTCAATGAATATCTCAGGCTTATTGAATCAATTTGCAGAAGCTGCCTGCCCTCTTTTGTGACAGTGATGTCGTGTAATTTTAGTGACCTAATAATACTTCCGGATAGTTTTCCTACTGAAAAATCGGCTTCTAATGTACTATCAACCCGAGAAACAACCATATTCAAGATTATGGCTCGAAACTGAGAAGTAAAGGTAAAACCGATGAATAAGGCCAAAACAGCTAACAGAACAAAAATGATATTCTTGATTCTCATGACCGCCACTCTACTAAAATGCTTGACCTATACTAAGAAAAAACTGAATGTCTTTATCGTCATCAAAAATTGGCATCCCGATATCTAACCTGATAGGCCCTATTGGTGTGGCGTAACGGATTCCCAGTCCCGAAGCATAACGAAGATCGGTTAACGAATGAGCAAGTCTCTTTTCCCAGACATTACCACCATCGATGAAGTTCACTAATGACAAATCATTCCATAACGGATATCTCAATTCTACACTACCTTCAATATAGCTTTTGCCGCCAATAGGATCACCTTCACTATTCTTAGGGCCTAAATTAGCTCTAGACCAACCTCTAACAGAAAAGGCACCTCCAGCATAAAATCGTTCCTCGTAAGGGATAAAATCATTATCATACAAAGGCTCAATAACCCCTCCTTTAACTCTTGCAGCTAAAACAACTGCCGACCCGAGATCCTGATAATACCTAAGATCATTTAACACCCTTAGATAATCAAAATCTGCATTGAAACCCAAACCGGAGTACGAAAATATGGTCGAAAAAACACTTCCCCGATTGGGATAAAAATCAGGCCGGGCAGAGTCTCTTAGAAAGCCAATGCTAATTGTCGATTTCCGGTAAGATCCTTCTTCTTCTGTCACAGGTGTGCTTAAGTGCATCATTTCTTCTGAAGGGATTAAATTTTCATAGATCAATAAATCGGCCTCGTCAGTTCCCGATTTCAAGTTGTTATCTTCAAAGGAATAGGTTAGAAAGGAAACGGAATTACTGGATAAACGGTGATTTAAGGTGGTGTTAAATCCAAGTCGTTCTAAGCTATATGCAGGCTCTTCTTCCTGACGATAAAATGGGTTTATGATAATACTGCTCTTGATCGTAGGAAACACCGGTTGCTTAACCTTTAAATCTATATGAATGGGCTCTAAGTAAGAGTGTTTGAGAAAAACTGAACCCGACCTTAAGCCACCTAAAAACCTCATTTTGGCAATTTCCGTATATAATCTGAGTCTATCTTCCAAACCGTACCCAACACCAAAACTCATCGTTATATTGTCTTTTTCTCTGACATAGATTTCAACCGGTACAAATTCCTTCTCCTGATCTAAACTCATCCCGACACTTACCAAACTGAATAATTCGGTGGACTGTAGATTGTTTCTGGATCTTTCCAACTTCCTGCGATCATATTTGTCACCTTCGCTAAAAGCTATAAGTCTGTCCAATAACTTTTGGTCGGTTCTATTTAATCCTTCGAAATTTATCTGCCCTATGAACGCACGCTTACCGGGTGTTATTAGTATCATAACATCTACGAATCTTTCATCTTCTAAAAGCTCTAATTGATGAGCTATAGTAACAAAAGGATAACCATTAAGATCATAATAGTCTTGCATCATTCTCTGGTCAGATTTGAAAAGATCATCAACAAAATATGTCCCTGCTTGTAGCTGTGCTTGATTAGATATTTCATCAACGATCTCAAGATGTTCCATCCTCTCTTGACCTGACACATCCTGCAAGGTATAGTCGATTTCTGAAATTCTGACCCGGTCGTTTTCTAAAACATAAATCTTGACCTCAGCTTTGTCATCAATGATACTAACATCAGATTGGATTTCTACGTTCAAAAAACCCTGACGTTGGTAAAACCGCTCAACTCGAATCAGGTCAGCATCTAGCTCTCCCGTAAAAAAAGGTGGTGGTTTACGCCAGAATAATATTTTGTCAAATAGTCCCTTAGTATCAGTCTCCATCAGAGATCTAATTCGAGAGTCTTTGATAGTGTCATTGCCAGAAATGGCTATTCTCAGCGTCCTGACGGTATCGTCATTATCAATATCCGTCTCTGACGATAAATATTGTCCGACACACAAGAACAAAAGAGTTAAGAGAATTTTTCCTATGATCATTATTTCAGCAGTAACATTTTCCTATGATCAATAACCTTATCATCCAATATCAGACGGTAAAAATACACGCCAGCAGCCACATTACCATTAGAGCTATTTTCCCCGTTCCAATATATTACATGCTCACCCTGTTCTAAGTGATTATCAATAAGTTTAGTTACTCTCTGACCTCTAATATTAAAGATCTCTATTTTTGCTGTACCTGCTTGATTAACATAGAAGCTGATATTGGTGCCACCGCTCCCTCTGTAGCCCTTTTGAGTAATAGAAAAAGGATTCGGATAGTTAGCAGAAAGATATGACACTGCAGGGATATCTTCCGTATCAGCGCCGGTCGGGGGCTGTTTAGTCACTCTTATCTGCCCCGCTATATAGTCCTCTTCGGGATAGTACAGATAAGGTTCCTCTTCACAAAGCCTAAAACAATCGTCTTCAATTATTATATGCACGGCATAATCTTCAGGGACTCTGTCAGCATGCATAATGAATGATAATGGTTCATCGGTGTCAGGGTCTAACTCTATGCCGAAATCCCAGTAACGTATCCTGTCACCTTCATCCGGATCGGGCTTATATTCGGAATGCATCAACGGAAATAGATGCGTGTGTATGTCGGAACGAAGATAGAAATGCAGTTCAGTTGTTGGTTTTCTGGGAGGCTTGGGAAGGTCATAATATTGGTTGTAACCTTCACCACCTCCATCAAAAGAACCAATTATTACCTCATCAGTCTCGAATTCATTGAAAGCGGCAGTGACGTTAATTCGCCATTCATCCGGCCTTATTATTGGTGCATCTCCTCTGTGAAATGGTTCATATACTATTAATATGTCATCAAAATTGGAGTACAGCAGATAAGCGGAAGCACGTTCTATGCTGTCTATCCTGAAATATGCACCATTATCTATGCTGTAAAAACCCTCTTCTATAAAACCGAACTGTATTGCCTGATTATACGATAAATACTGCTCATTAATGACAAATATCAAATCTGCAACACCTATATCTTCGGGCAAAAGACCCGGTAAAAGATTCCAGCCTTCATATAAAGGAACCTCATGTGAATCTGCCACTAACAGTCCTGACAGCTCATAGTCAAAATCATCTGCAGCGGTCATCCAGTAACCTCTGCCAAACCTGAAGCTGTCGGCCACAGCATAATCACTGCTGCGTCTGCTATACTGATACAGGGCAGAATCGTCGCCGAATACGGACTCTATTGGATAGATACTGTCAACAAACGGATTAGCCACCATCCGTGAACCTTGGCTACCGGAAAATCTCTGAGGTTTGCTGACAGAAGTTATTTTTGCTCCGGCATTGAAAACCAATTGCTGTTCATCGTAGAGATTAGCTTTCATTAACAGGTCTGCCTGTTTAATGTTGATATCTTCAGGTATATGCCATCTATAGGCTGTAGGCAAATCATCATCGAATAACGCTAACAATAGTGAATCAGCTTCATCAACAATATATAATTCCTTGGACCCTATCATAAAATCCAGAATATCAGTTTCCCATGAGAAATCTAAGGAATCACCGGCAGAGACATAAATATTACCAATATCGTCTATATCAATTCCCGGCCTGATATTACCCCAATAGAGGGTATAGTTTCTAAACTCCGTTTCGGCAAAAGTTAAATTAATATCCTCTGTTGTAAGATTGTAGAATTCATTTGTATCCATATCTCGCAAATAAAGCTTTCTCTTATCAGGGGTGAAATTATCTGATAGAGTTACACTAATAGGGTGGTCTATCTGATCTGTCCTAATTCTTACTCGCCAAGTCCCTACATCTTCCGTATAATCAAAGTACCTGTTCACCTCCCTGAGTAGATCCCTCGTGAACCACCAAAATTCATAATAGGTTGCAGCAAATATAAAGTTGCTGCCGGGAGGGTCCGGTTTTCGTATATCATAGTCATCGTCCAGCGGGTTATTTGCGAACCGGTTAATGCCAAACTGCAAGGAGTCAATGACCGAAGAGTCCTGATTAGCGAAGTAGAGAGTAAAAATTGGAAATGGAGCTGCAGATTCCGTATCAACAAAAATCCTGTCAGAGCCGTCAGCAGCTATACATCCAATGCGGTAGTCGTAGGTAATTCCATTTTCAACATCCTGATCGAGAAATTCATAAGGTTGGTTATTTTGGTCACTGCCAGCCAAGCTTTCATCTTCCTGATATGAAGCAATCTCATTGAATTGACCTGTCCCCTCTTCTGCCCGCAAGACTTTAAATCCTAAATTATCTGTCTGCCAGTTTGCTCGCCAGGAAATGATGTTCTTACCATCCCTGCCAAGAGCTTTAAGATTAGAAATCTCGGCAATACCCAACCTTCTAACGGCAATATTTGACGGCTCTGAAACATTACCGTTATAGTCTCTCGCTCTTACCGCAAAGTAATAATCGCTGTCAGGTGCTAAGCTGGTGAAAGTTATGGTCGTATGAGCTTGAGCAGCAAGCCTTCCTAAGCCGGTTCTGTCTATATAGTTATAGTTTGGTTCATCAAAATCTATCGGTTCTTGGGCGTATAATACGTCATAGGTCTTAAAGTCATAATCATAGGATCTGTCCCACCTCAGCCCTAATCTGTTACCGGTATCGAGCGTTATTCTGAGATTTTCCGGTGGCGTTGGCGGAGTCCCATCATCTAAATCGAACATATAGGGTATTAATTCTGCCATTGCATCGAGCCAGGGTTGGTAGTAGGCATTAGATTTAGTAAATAAATTATCGGTATCCCATCTTTGTGTTCTTTCATCATAGCCATACAGCCACCGATAATGAAACATATCCTGCGGATAAATGCTTGGCAACTCTTCCATTTCCACGTGAAAGAAAGGCGAGAAAACATCGAATGTGTTCCACACATTAGTGCCGATAGAATAACGATACTGAGGGCCGGCAATGCCTGTCAAATTTATTCTGTTGGATATTCTCAGAGGCCCGTATTCATCATGGTGATAATACATTCCATGCTCTTGATAATATACTGCATAATAGTCTGTGACCAATACATCATCATGAATACCTATACTGTTGGCTGGATGAATGACATAAGGTGAAAGATTAATCAGGTCTAATTGATTGCCGCTCAAGTCTCTGGTCGGCAAACCCGGATACCTTGCTCTATCAGCAGAACTACCCAGTGCTATCTGTAAGCTTTTATAGTTTGGATGAGTATAGTCGAAACTATGTATTTGAACTGACAGTTCCTGCCTGTCGAAGGTTTCTCTTATGTCATCACAGAAAGCACGGTATGCAGTATTGAATGGGTGTACTTGGTTTCTCGTGGGATCACTCAATGACTTGCCATTAGTGTAAGATCCTTGCTCAGTCCACATCACCTCTCTGCCTGCTCCTGCAACCATCAAAAACCGTGCATCCCAATCCTGAAAAGCATTTGTTGAAATGGGAACAGTGATAAAATCATCTTTGGGATGCGGTGCATTAACGACTATAGGTATCTTGGAATCGGGATTAAATACATATAAACCCCACCCATAATCAAAGCTGCCCTGCTGATGCATTTCAGGCCTGTCTGGATAACCGTTATCATCAAAAAATTCCATATTGAGTTTTTCACGAAGCATATAGTATGTTCTGCCGGTATCGGTATCATTGAACTTAACTACTTCGTAAGGAAACTGATAGAACCGAACAGCGTTAGCCGCCAGTTCGAACTCTTGGTTCATAAAATGTTCTATGACTTCTTCCCAGTTTTCCATCTGTTCTTCGTCAGCTAAGATAAAAGTTCCAAATCCGTTTGTTTGTCTGTCCCAAGGGGCATACTGGTTATAGCCATCTATTACTACTCCCTCAACTATACGGCTGTAAAAGTTATCATAAGCTGTTTCATCCGTTGAGCCATACATGAAATCCCTTAAAGAAGCGGTCTCCACAGTGATAGAATACAACGGCATAAAAACCAGTGACAGGCAAAAAATAATGAATGTAAGTCTCATATTATCTCCTCTGTTTGATGACTAAGTTCAGGACTTATCCAATCAACACTTATCTCTAAACTCTTTCTACTGAACTCAGCCGGGAATAAGCTCAATAAACCTTTCCCGTGATTCGGCACCGCTGATAGATATACCTTCTTCGTTATCTATCGACCCAAAAGCATCAACTCTCCAGATTATCAGATTATCTTTATACTCATGGTCTAAAAGATAGCTCAAATCCGGCCCGGAATACTCTAATATATAGTCGCTATCTTCTATGATATAGTAATCTTCGTGCCATATATATTCATGATCCGCATCAAAAACTAAAATCCTGTAATGAATTGCATCATCGGTACGTTCCCACTGAAATTTTATATCATCAGGTCTAAGCTGGACATTATTAACCGGCGACATTAAGAACGGTTTTTGAGTCAATTTGTAACTAACTGTATCAGAGAGGCTGTAATTTCCGTTAGTCAGATAAAGCTGAGTGTAATATGACCACATCTGCCCTACCGGATTAGCTCTGTCCAAAGTTCTATCTAAATACTCATTTCGCCGGGTAGCCGTCCTTGATAGTGAATCAACTAAAACTGAATCTGGTTGAAAATCACTAAAACGGTAAATTTTCATGTAATCGACATTAGGTTCATCGATTCTTCTCCACTGAATCCTAATCCAGTCATTATCGGGGACTGTGTCGATTCCATTATTGGTATCGTTTATTAACTCGCCACCAACGTAGATAGAATCTCCGGTATCTCCTAAATGAGGAATCATTACAGGTGGCTCAGGAATGTGTGTGTCTACTCCGGTAGTCTCTTTACCTGTACATCCGATGATAAAGGATAAAACAGAAGTCGTTATCAGTAACACGACACACCATAGTTTTGAAGTTTGTTTCTTACAAACATTCCCTGTCATCTTAATTTTCTTCATATTTACCTCTTTTTTAGGTGGTTTACTATGTTTAAAATTTCTCCCGCAGATTTCTCAGATTCCGCAGATTAATGGAACGCTGACTTCAGTCGGTTGGCACGCCGGCTTCAGCCGGTAATTTAATCATCCCCTCGGGTGTCT
>PWNZ01000123.1 GCA_003564135.1 Candidatus Cloacimonadota bacterium | reverse complement strand
TTGGAGAAAGAGGAGAAATAAACGCTGAAATGGAATAACTAAGAAATCCGATAGCTAATATGAGTATATGTTTATAGTTAAACGGTTGAAAGCCGAATTTGAGCCATAGAAAGAGCCAAACAACAACATTGTAAATCAGCTTAGAGATGAGTGAGGCTAAAGCAGCTCCGGTAATGCCATATTTAGGGATAAATATCAAGTTACTGATTACCATGGAAAAAAGAAAAATAAGGATAAAGTAGGTCCGACCGTAACGAAGTGGATATCAGCGAGGCAGGCAACTTGTTAACACGAAAAAAATCGGCGTCCCGGACAATCAACTGTATTATTTGAGTTTAATAGAAGGCCATAATCATTATCATGCCATCACTACATCACGAAGAATCGAGAAAATGTCTCACGCAGTTTAAATAGATTCCGCAGATAAGGATGTAAAATTGATTTGCACGAAAAATCTAATGTAACAGTTACCAGTTGGGAATCTCGCACAGATTGTAGAGACTTTGCAGAGGAGAAGGAGTCCGTAGCGTTTGGTGATTAGTCCTTAGTGGTGAGAGCTAACAGCAGATAGTTTTAAGGCGGCAAATTAAACAGATAGTCCTTTCTTCTGTTACTTATTAACAAGGTTCCAACTGAACGGTCTCTTCTATCATCTGAAACTTTATTGCTGTTTTTTGTTGACGAATTCGATAGTAGTTTGTAACCTGATCACGAAACATATGAGGAAGAACTATGTATATGTTCTGGAATGATTTTTTTGCAATAAGGCCGAATGACCTGTAGAAAAATCAGCTTTTATGCTGCCTAATGCATAGGATTTTAAGTCTATGGTATAATAATTGATTTGGAGGTGTATAATGGATTGTTTTAAGAGATCGTTTTTATTGCTGGTTCTGTTATCCGCAAGTATAGTTGTTTTAAATGCTCAGGAATGGAGATGGGCAGTTCAAGGAGGAGGCGCTCAAAGTGACCACTCCCAAGGTATTGCTACAGATAACAATGGTAATAGCTATATCATTGGATACTTTAGCGACACAATCACCTTTGGAGATTACGAACTAACGAGTGAAGGTGAAAGTGACATTTTCGTAGCTAAGACAGACAATGCCGGTAATTGGCAGTGGGCAAAAAGAGCCGGTGGTACAAGTAACGTGATAGGTAATGCAATTGCAGTAGATCATAACGGTAATATCTATATCACAGGGTATTTTATAGGAACAGCTGTTTTCGATACAGAAGAACCTACGGAATTGATAAGCCGGCGTAGTGCAGATATACTGGTTGCCAAGCTGGACAGTTTTGGAAATTGGCAATGGGCGAAAAGAGCAGGGGGTGATACCAATAATCAAGGTTGGGGCATTGCTTTAGATGATCATGGTAATTGTTATATAACAGGTTTTTTCAGGGATACTGCTGACTTTGGTGACCTTAATCTTACCAGCACGGAGAACGCAACAGATATTTTCGTTGCTAAACTTAGCATTGGAGGTGCTTGGCAATGGGTAGCTAAGGGCGGTGGAACTGGTTCAGATATCGGCTATGGTATTGATGTGGATAACCAAGGTAATTGTTATATTTCCGGATACTTTGAAGAATCTGTTACTTTTGGTAATACACCTGAATTAACCACGGTTGCAAATCGCGAGGCTTTTATTGCTAAATTAGATTACCGCCAAAATTGGGAGTGGTCAAGACAGACAGTTGGTGCCTATGACAACCGAAATACAGGAGATGATATCGTAGTTGATAGTGAAGGTAATAGCTTTATTGTAGGTGGTTTTGAGGGGTCTGTCGATTTTGGCGAGACCGAATTAACTCCCGACAATAATGCTGCTCTCTTTGTCGCTAAACTTAATAACGAGGGTGATTGGCTGTGGGTTCGAAAGGCGGATGGCCCAAGAAGTGGGAATGTTGATATAGACAGTGAAGGTAATGCATACGTTACCGGTAATTTCTGGGAAGATGCAAGCTTTGGTCAGTTTCAATTGCAAAGTGCCGGAGGTAGTGATATTTTTGTAGCTAAGATTGATGAAGAAGGTAGCTGGAGATGGGCTGAACGAGCCGGTGGGATAAATAATGATCAAGGTAGGGATATAGCCTTAAATAATCAAGATGATATATGTTTGGTCGGAGTATTTCAAAATACGGTTTCTTTCGGTGATATCCAATTAGTAAATCCAAATGATTTTATGTTTGACATTTTCGTAGCTAAATTAGGCGGCCGGGAATTTGCCGGTGGCTCCGGTACAGAGCAAGACCCATGGCTTATAGAGACAGCAACTCATTTAAATAATGTCCGCAATTATTCAGGCGAAGACCATGATGACAAACACTTTCTGCAAGTAACGAAAATAAATTTAGGTGAAGCACCTTGGGACGAAGATGAAGGTTGGGTGCCCATCGGTAATAGTGACACTTATTTTTATGGTACTTACCGAGGTGGTGAGCAAATCATAGATGGATTATCTATTAACAGACCCGACGATGATTATCAAGGGCTTTTTGGGTTTACTAAAAATGCATCAATTACAAATTTGGGGCTAACAAATGTCAATATTATAGCCCATAGCATAGTTGGAGGTTTAGTAGGAGCTCAGGGTAGTAATGTCGGTGAAAATAACGGCGTTATAGACGAATGTTTTGTGAGCGGTAAAATTACAGGCGAATGGATTGTCGGCGGATTAGTTGGACAGTCTTACGATCCTATTTATAATTCTAATACAAATGTTTCGCTTACCGGAAAGAGAAATAGAATTGGCGGCTTAGCCGGAGATATTCATGATGAGGTTGACAATTGTTATTCTAACGGAAATGTTACAGGATCGAGTGATTCATGGCAAGTTGGTGGACTAATTGGGCAACTTTGGAGCGGCCGGATTAAAAGCTCTTATGCTACAGGAGATGTTTCTGGTCAGGCATATTGCGGTGGTTTAGTAGGTGACGGTGACGGAACCATTGTAAACAGCTATGCTTCAGGGAATATAACCGGTTTAGGTGATTACAGTTGGACTATTGGTGGATTGATGGGCGGAAGTGGCGCTAGGATAGATGAATCTTTCGCTACCGGTAGAGTGATGGGGGCTGATTATATTGGAGGATTAGTTGGAGAAACAACTACCAATGCAATTATCAGGAATAGTTATGCCCGCGGTAAGGTAATCCCCGATCCTGATTATGATTTGAACAATGGTTTGGGAGGTTTAATTGGTCTTAATAGAGGCGAAATTATTAATAGCTATTCTACAGGTTCTGTCGATGGATACGATGACATTGGAGGTTTAGTCGGCTATAATGTTGTGGGAGATGATGCAGTTACCAACAGTTATTGGAATAGAGAAACATCAGGTCAAGACACAAGTGCCGGTGGTGAAGGCAGAACAACGGAAGATATGGTATATCCCTATGCAGCAGATACTTATGTTGGGTGGAACTTTGAAGATATATGGAAAGATGATCCTGAGCTAAATATTAACTCGGGATACCCATATCTGTTCAAGGATGAACAGGTCTCAGTCGATAATGATATGATTGCTGAAGCACCGAACAATATGATGCTTACCAATTACCCTAATCCATTTAACCCGGAAACCACAATATATTTCAGTGTAAAAAATGGCACAGAGGCCTCATTGACAATATACAATATGAAGGGACAAGTAGTTAAAACTTTGCATGATGGTTTTATTAATCCTGGAGAACAGAGATTTGTATGGGAAGGCAAAGACGATAAAGGAAGATCTGTTGGTTCAGGGGTATACTTGTACAGATTGAAATCAGATGAATATGTCCAAGTAAACAAAATGCTAATGGTCAAATAGTTGGGTATCAATTAAGATGTTTGAATAAAGACAATAATTGGTGAACTATGATAAACTTATTATAGAGTTAATATGTATATATATATGGTTGTTAAACCCAAATAATGCAGTTAGATTGTCCGGAAAGCAGGCAAAGCGACGTGCCAGCCTCATAAATGCAGCGTTTCGTTACACTTACAGCAATCTATGATAGGTTAAAAATTACTACTGCATTATTGGGGTTAAATGTTGCTGTAAATTACAAATCATTGTATATCATGTTAGTTAAGTATATTTTCATCTCTTTTCGGCTCTGTAGTGTCACTACAGGACGTTACCAAAAATAACACTGCTACCATCAATAATGATAAAAACAGCAGTCTCTCCTCCATCTTAAGCCCCCTTTGGTTTGTCGCTATTTCTCTATTCATCGCATACTATAAGCGATCCTCTCGTGTTTTCTATTTGCGGCTTGCATACTGCATACTGCTTAGTACCTTATCGACCATTTTGACTGCGTCGAGCTCGTAAAAAGATTAGTTGCCTAACTCCGTTCGGCGAAGAATAATAGTTGCCTAACTCCGTTCGGCGAAGAATAATAGTTGCCTAACTCCGTTCGGCGAAGAATAATAGTTGCCTAACTCCGTTCGGCGAAGAA